>DAIOEI010000007.1:8460-18795 GCA_036746335.1 Hydrogenophaga sp.
TGACGGAAATCGCCGGCCGACTGACAGCAATCGCTGCACAAGATCCGCAGGCCATCCTCCCCTACAGCTACGCCGGCACCATGGGCCTGGTGCAGGGTGAGGGCATGGCTGCGCGCTTTTTTCACCGGCTGGGCGCTGCCTTGCTCGACCGCACGATTTGTGCGACCGCCGGAGGCGAAGGGCTGGTGCACACCCTGGGCGGCAAGGTCGGTATGCGGGTGGAGGCCTTCGCCGAGGCCCAACTCATCCTGATCTGGGGCAGCAACTCGATTGCCAGCAACCTGCACTTCTGGCGCCTGGCCCAGCAGGCCAAGCGCGCTGGTGCACAACTGGTGTGCATCGACCCACGCCGCAGCGAAACCGCCGACAAATGCCACGAACACATTGCGCTGCGGCCCGGCACCGACGCCGCGCTGGCCCTGGCCCTCATGCACGAGTTGGTGGTGCACGACTGGCTGGACCACGACTACATCGAGCAACACACCCTGGGCTGGTCGGCGCTGCGCCAGCGCGCGCTGCAGTGGCCGCCCGAGCGCGCCGCCGAAGTGTGTGGTGTGCCGGTGCAGCAGATCCTGGACCTGGCCCGTGCCTATGGCACCATCCGCCCGGCCGCAATCCGTCTGAACTATGGCATGCAGCGGGTGCGCGGTGGTGGCAATGCGGTGCGGGCCATCGCCTGCCTGCCCGCGCTGGTCGGCGCCTGGCGCGAGGCGGCTGGGGGCTTGCTGCTGTCGGCATCGGGCAACTTCCCCATCGATCGCGCGGCGCTGCAAAGGCCGGATTTGCTGGCCGGTCGTCGGCCGCGCACCGTCAACATGAGCACCATCGGCCAGGCGCTGCGCGCCGATGCCAGCGAACGCATCGACGCCCTGATCGTCTACAACAGCAACCCGGTGGCGGTGGCACCCGACTCCTCGCAGGTGGTGGCGGGGTTTTCGCGCGAAGACCTGTTCACCGTGGTGCTCGAACACTTCCAGACCGACACCGCCGACTTTGCCGACTTCATTCTGCCGGCCACCACCCAGCTGGAGCACTGGGACATACACGCCAGTTATGGCCACACCGACGTGCTGCTCAACCGCCCCGCCATCACGCCGCTGGGGCAAGCCTGGCCCAACACCGCCATTTTCAGGGCGCTGGCGCAGCGCATGGGCTTTGACGAGCCCTGCTTCCAGGAGGATGACGAAACCCTGTGCCGCACCGCTTTTGGTGACGCGGTGGACTTCCAGACCCTGCTGGACCAGGGTTTTGCCACCTTGCCACTGCCCGAGGCGCCCTTTGCGCAGGGCGGTTTTCCCACACCATCGGGTCGATGCGAGTTCTTCAGTGCACGCCTGGTGGCACAGGGCCTGGACGGCCTGCCCGATCACCTGCCCAACTTTGAAAGCCCGGGCAGCAGCGACCTCTATCCGCTGGCCATGATCTCCCCGCCAGCGCGCAACTTTCTGAACTCCAGCTTTGTCAACGTGAAAAGCCTGCGCGACATCGAGGGCGAGCCATTGCTGGAGCTGCACCCGCAAGACGCCGCAGAGCGGGGCATTGCGACGGGCGACATGGTGCGGGTGTTCAACGACCGGGGCGAGCACCGCTGCAAAGCCGAAGTCAGCGAGCGGGCACGGCCTGGCGTGGTGCATGGCCTGGGCATCTGGTGGCGCAAACTCGGCCTGGATGGGACCAACGTGAACGAGCTGACCAGCCAGCGCCTGACAGACCTGGGCAGAGGCCCCACGTTCTACGATTGCCTGGTCGAGGTGCGCAAGGGATGACAACCCTTCGCCGCTTTGCAGCAGCTTGGGATGGGGCGCATCACGGTCGCACCTGCAAGGGGCCGACACGCTGGCGCACACAAGTTCTGGCAGGGCTGTTGGGGCTGTGCGCATGGGTGCTGCCAGGCTGCGCCAGCACAACGGGCCTTGGCTACTACTGGCAGTCGGTCCAAGGCCATCTGGCTGTGATGCAGGCGGCTCGCCCGGTCAGCGAATGGATCGCCGATGAAGCCACTGCGCCCGAACTGCGCGAGCGGCTGAAGCTGGCACAGCACATGCGGCGGTTTGCAGTCGAGGTACTGGCCCTGCCAGTCAATGCCAGCTACCAGCGCTACGCCCAGTTGCCGCGCCGCGCGGTGGTCTACAACGTGGTCGCAGCGCCCGAGCTGTCGCTGGAGCTGCAACGCTGGTGCTTTCCTGTGGCAGGCTGTGTGGGATACAGGGGCTATTTTGACGAAGCACTGGCCCAGGCCTTTGCAGCCAGCCTGAAGACGACCGACCCCAGTGGGCCCGATCTGGACGTGGTGGTGTATCCGGTGCCCGCTTACTCCACCCTGGGCTGGATGAACTGGGCTGGTGGCGACCCCTTGCTCAGCAGCTTCATCCATTACCCCGAGGGCGAGCTGGCGCGCCTGCTGTTCCACGAGCTGGCACACCAAGTGGTCTACGTAGCGGGCGACACAACCTTCAACGAATCTTTTGCCACCTCCGTGGAACGGCTGGGCGGCGCGCGCTGGCTGGCCCAGTCCAGCCCACAAGTCCGCCAAGCTTACGCCGACTTTGACACGCGGCGCCAGGCGTTCCGGGCACTGACGCGCCAGACGCGCGAGGCGCTGCAAGCGGTCTTCAGCGCACCCCAGGCCAGCGACATTCACAAGCGCGAACGCAAGGCGGCCGTGATGGCCGCTTTCCGGCAAGACTACGCCGCCTTGCGCGAGAGCTGGGGGGGATATCCGGGTTACGACGCCTGGGTGGCTCGCGCCAACAACGCCAGCTTTGGCGTGCAGGCCGCCTATGACGAACTGGTCCCCGGGTTTGAAGCCTTGTTCGAGCGAGAAGAACAGGACTTCCAGCGTTTTTACACAGCAGTACGCGAAATCGCCCGTCTGCCTCGGGCCGATCGGTACGCAAAGCTGAGCGCACCCGCAGTGCACCCACCCCATACCGAGTGATGCCCCATCCGATGCCTGAAATCCACATCTGCCGAGAACACAGCCTCGGGCTGCAACAAGCCCGCTGCATTGCGCAAAACTGGGTAGCCCAGGCCGAATCCGATTACGGCCTGGACTGCGCACAAGACCAGGCCTGCGGGTCGGACGACAACACCCAGCGGTGGATGTTCTCCCGCTCTGGAGTCAGCGGCAGCCTCACCGTGGCAGCCGACCGTTTCGAGTTGCAGATGAAGCTCGGTTTTCTGCTCGGTGCGTTCAAAGACCGCATCGAAAACGAAATTCAGGGCAATCTCGACCGGTTGTTGGTCGATGGGTCTACAGGCCAAGGCAGCGCCTGACCGCGCTGATTCCGGCAGAACAGGCGCTCAGCCCAGCGACTCGATCAGGTCGATGTAGCCCTGCATGGCCTCGTCTGCCGAGCGGCCTTTGCACTGGTTCCATGCTTCCCATTTGGCACGACCCACCATGTCGCTGAACCCCGGCTTGCTGCCGGTGTTGTCGCCTTCCGTGGCCTGCTTGTACAGGCCGTAGATCTTCAGCAGCGTTGCATTGTCGGGGCGTTCGCTCAGGTTTTTGGACTGCGCCACGGCGGCTTCGAATCGGGTATTGAGATCGGACATCACGGTTCCTGGGGATGGGTGTGCGAAGAGCTAAAGACTTGACGATCGTGATCTTACGTCGAGCCCAGGGGCCACCGCCGGCTCGCAATCTCCAGCAAGCCGTCAAAAATCAAACTCTCTACCAGTTCGCAAGGGGTAGACATGCTGGGCGCCATCTTCCAGCCCGCTCCGCCGGTCATGACCACCACAGGCTCTTGTGCGCAATGCCGCCGCAGGTTCTCGACCATGCGCTGTACCGCTCCGGCAATGGCAAAGGTCCCACCGCTGGTGAGTGCGTCGCTGGTATTGGTGGGGAAGTCGCGCACATCCCCTGTGGGCACATGCAAGCCGGCAGTCCCGGACTCCAGCGCCCGCAGCATGATGCCGTGGCCTGGCAGGATGATGCCGCCCAGAAAACGCCCCTCGGTATCGATGGCCTCCACGGTCACTGCCGTTCCGACCATCACCACCACACAGGGACGCGCCGCACCCTTGGCCAAAACCCGGTGCCTTGCGCCGATCATGGCCACCCACCGGTCAGACCCCAGCCTTGCCGGGTGATCGTACCCATTGACCAGACCTGCCTCGGTGCTGCTGGAGACCACCCACTGAGGGCTCACATCCCAGACCATGTCCAGTTGCTCCTGCACACGCTGGCGCACCGCATCAGCCGCCACCACGCAGCCCAGCACGCGCACTGGAGCTGGCAGTGCCCTCCAGTCACCCTCGGCCAGTTTTTCAATGTTTTCCAGAAACTGCGCACCATGTGCCAGCAATGGGGAGCCCACCGCAGGCGATTCGTAGAGCGCCCATTTCAGGCGGGTGTTGCCAACGTCCAGTGCCAGGAAAGTCATGCCCGGATTATGACTTTGGCTCCTGAGGGCCCATACCGCATTGCAGCATGGCGCTCCTGATGCCCCAGCGCTCAGATCAGCCCGATCCAGCAGGCACGCTGGACGGCTGCCAGCTTGTTGTCGGTTTGCAGCTTGGCCATGGCATTGGCCAGGTGGTAGTTGACGGTACGCTCGGAGCAATCCATGCGCGCTGCGGTCTCGCGCGCCGTCAACCCTTCAAAAGCGAGACTGAGGCTCTCGTGTTCCCGGGCGCTGAGGCTCAGCCGTTGCTCGGCCAAGGCCCGCCGCAAAACGGGCCAGTAGTTCATGGCCGACCAGGCCAGCTCGGCTGCGGGAGAGCGCCCGGAAAACGGCTGGGCGCTGAACAGGAAGCACTCAAAGCTGCGCCCTGCCGGCAAACTGAACGCCACCCGCACCAACCCTTGGTAACCGTGTGCGAGCCAGAGGGTTCGCCAGCGGTCCAATTGCTCATCACCAGCAGATTTGTCGGTGTTTTGCCAGGCCACCAAAGGCGCATCGCTGTCGCGCCAACTGGTTCCAAAGTCTTTGCTCAAGGCCAGCGCCTGACCCGCTCCAAGCATGCGCGGTGGGTGAACCGCCAGCACCTCGCGGTCATCTCGGCTGCCCATGGGGTCGGGCCCGAGAATCAACACGGCTTCAGCACCCTGCACCCTCAGCGTCTCCATCCAGTCGGCGAGCAAGGCGTCCACACCGACGCTGTCGAAGTTGATTGGCAACTTCATGCACGCCGCCCGCCAAATGTGTGGACAATTCGAGTTGGCGCGTTGGCTTCGATCAAAAGCAAAGCGCCTGGATGCCACAAGGAGAACATGTTGTCGTTGGTTTGGTCGGTGGTTCAACACCCGAGGAAGCAAGGGGGCGCCCGCTCGCGCGTACCCGAAAGTCTTATTTTGCACGCATTCTGCGGCGTTTTCGGGCGTGCAACACTTTGTCACGAAGCGGCGGTCGGCGCATGCCAAGGCCGCGCTGGTGCGCGGCCGCACTGAGCCGTTATCCCCATGGCGCTGACGCTCCCTCTTTACGGCCGTTCGGGCTCGGTGTTGTTTCTGGACGATGACATCGAGTTTCTGCAGATGCTCGGGCTGATCTTGCCCCGGCAATTGCAGGTGGAGTTGTACGCTGAGCCGCTGGCTTTTCTGGAACGCATGCGGGCCGAACCTGCGCGCTGGGAAGCCGACGCCAGCCAGCATGTGCTGATGGTGGAGCGCTGGCGCCAGGGCCGCCCCCTGGTGCCACAGGTGCTGCACCATTGGGCTCGCAACGCTCAGCGATACGATTTGGTGCAGATTTGCAGCGTGGACTATGCAATGCCCCACATGCACGGCCTGATGGTTCTGGAGGAGCTCCACGACTGGCCAGGCTCCCGCGTGCTGCTCACGGGCCAGGCCGACGAACAGGTCGCTGTGCAGGCTTTCAACGGCGGGCTGATCGATCAGTACATCTCGAAAGTGGGGGCGGAGTCCATGCCCCGCTTGATGGCGGCCATGGATGCGTTGCAACACAGGGCTCACCCCCGCCTCAACACCATCTGGCGCGCAGTGCTGCAGCCCTCTCAGGCTACCTTGCTGCAGTTGCCGTCGGTCAGCCGCGCACTGCAAGCCCACGCGCAGAGCCACTGGATCGAATATGTGGTCCTCGGAGAGCCGTTCGGAATGCTGGGACTCAACGCCGATGGGGGAGTGCAGTGGCTGCAACTGGAGCCCGTGCACAGCCTCGCTGACCTGACCGACCTGATCCGCTCCGCCGGACTGCCGCCCGAAGAAGTGCAGGCAGTGGCCGAAGGCGCCTGCCTCCCAGCCATTGAATTGCACCAGCAGCTGAGTCTGCGCGGCAATATACGCACCGCGCCTGCATTCAACCTGGATGCAGACGGTCTGGTCAAGGCGGCGCTGTTCGATCTGGCACCCACCGATTTGCCTGCTCCGGTGTATCCGTACCGCCACTTCCAGCAAAGCCAGAGCACGTCGCGCAATATCCAGGGCGCCTAAAGCGCCTGGCCAGCGCGCAAAGTCAGCGACCCTGTGGCGAGCATCGCCAGGCTGTGCTCAATGCTGGCGCCAGGGCATGCCCTGGAACTGCCAGCCGCCTTTGTGGCCACGCTGGGCATGGGCATCGGGGTCGCCCTCAAAACCTTCCAGGATGTTGTAGGCCTCCAGCCCCAGTTCGGTCGCCCGCTTCGCAGCCGCTATCGAACGCACCCCACTGCGGCACAGCAACACCAGGCGCTTGCCTTGCGATGCAGCTCGGATTTGTACATCAAATTCTGCATTGAGCACCATGCCAGGCCATTGTTTCCAGGCCACCGGCACAGCGCCAGGTACGAAGCCGACCCACTCGCGCTCGGCATCGGTGCGCACATCCACCAGCACAGCTTCTCCCGCCTGCACCCACTGCCATGCCAACTGGGGCGACACATCGCCGGCGTAACTGCCCTGATGCGGGCCCGAAGCGGGCAGCGGCACCATCTGCAGGGCGCCGTCCACATCGTGTCGCAGTCCCGAACTCAGATTGGCGGGCACCGCCTCGTCGATGCGCTTGGGTTTGGGCAACTGCAAGGCATCCATCAAGGCGATGAACTCGGCTTCGCTTTTGCCGGCCACACGCGCGTTGCCCGCTTTTTCCTGACCAATGGTGGAGTGCGTACGGCCCTGGTAGTCATGGCCAGGCCAGACGGTGGTCGCATCGGGCAGGGCAAACAACACCTGGGTCAGGCTGCGGTAGAGATCGCTGGCGCTGCCCGACTGAAAGTCGGTGCGCCCACAGCCATTGATCAAAAGTGTGTCGCCGGTGAACACGTGCTCACGCCAGACAAAGCTCATGCTGCCTGCCGTATGGCCGGGTGTGTGCAGCGCCAGCATCGACTCGGCGCCAAAGCGCAAGCTATCGCCTTGCGCCAACTGCACCGCCGCGGTACCAATGCCACAGCCTACGGGTGCAGCCAGGCGTGCACCGGTCAACTCGGCGAGCTGCGCTGCGCTGGTGATGTGATCCGCATGGGCATGGGTTTCGACAGCCCAGACCAAGCGCAGACCGTAAGACCGCAAAGTGGCGAGATCCCGCTCGATCTGTTCGTCTACCGGGTCGATGATCAACGCCTCCCGCGAGTCCACGTCGAACAGGATGTAGGTATAGGTGCTGGAGGCAGGATCAAACAACTGGATCGGATTCATGGGTGCGTCTCTGGTCAAAAAATCAGGAAAATCGCGCGAGCATGTCAGCCACATCGTCGGGCGGTACGTCACCCTGGGCTATGACACAGCCCACCATGGTGAAAAAGGTCTTGTCCAGCGCTTTGCGCGCTGCGGCGAGTTGTTGCGCCACCTTTTCGCAGTCCGAATCGTCTTCCAGCATCTTCTGGATACCCCTCAATTGCCCTTCGACGCGCTTGAGTCGAAGCAGCAATGCGCGTTTGCGCTCGGGGTCGTGGACGGTGGTCATGGGGTATTCCTGGGAAAGACCGACTGGGCAATGGTTTGGCCTCAGCGGTTCGTGGACAGTCCACACCATTCTAATTTCACGTGGCCTGCGTCCGGGTCCGCCCCATGGCGCTAGCGCCCATGGTGCGGTAACATTCAGATTGACGTTTACGTAAACGTCAATCTAATTTTTTCATGCAAACATCCGCCCCCGAATCCGCATTCCCTTGACGCAGCCTGATACAACGCCGCCGCTTCAAACGCTGGTCCTGACCCAGGCCCAGAGCGACCCGCTATGGGAGCGGTGGTTGATACCGCCTGCGCAGCCTGCCGAAGTGCGGCGCAAGCCGGTTTCGCTTGAACACCTGGCGCCAGGCGACAAGCCCTGGTCTCAAGGCGAGAAAAGCACAGACAAAACCTTGGTGCAGTCCCTGGCGGCCGAAATTGACGCTTTACAGGACCTCTTTTATGCCGATGGGCGCTTCAAGCTCTTGATCGTCCTGCAAGGCACCGACACCTCCGGAAAAGACGGCACGGTGCGCAGCGTGTTCAGCCAGTGCAGCCCGCTGGGCATACACACGGTGGGCTGGAAAGCGCCAACGGAGCGAGAGCGGGCGCACGATTTTCTCTGGCGCATCCATCACAAGGTACCCGGCGCAGGCGAGATCATGGTGTTCAACCGCAGCCACTATGAAGACGTGCTGGTGCCGGCGGTAAACCAGTGGATCTCGCCCGAACAGACCCTGGCCCGGTTCGGTCACATCAACGATTTCGAACGCATGCTCGTCGAGACCGGCACTGTGGTGCTGAAGTTCATGCTGCACATTGGCTTTGACGAGCAGCGGGAACGCCTGCAGGAGCGGCTGGACAACCCCGACAAGCACTGGAAGTTCAGCACCGACGACATCGGGGCTCGCCGCCAATGGACCGATTACCAACAGGCCTATGAGACGCTGCTGAACGCCACCAGCACGCCATGGGCGCCCTGGACCGTGGTGCCCGCCAACTCAAAGACCCACCGCAACCTGATGATTGCCACTCTGGTGCGGGATACGCTCAAGGCTTTGAAGCTGCGCTACCCACCCGCCAACCCTGCCCTGCAAGGCTTGCGCATTGAATAAAACCGAACCACCGCCCGAGAGAGACCTCACCATGACCGACCTGTCCGCCGACTTCAAGGCCCTGGCCAACTACCGCCCCACCAACAAGGTGCGTTTCGTCACCGCCGCCAGCCTGTTCGACGGCCACGACGCCGCCATCAACATCATGCGGCGCATCCTGCAGGGCATGGGCGCCGAGGTGATCCACCTGGGCCACAACCGCTCGGTGGACGACGTGGTGACCGCCGCGCTGCAGGAAGACGTGCAGGGCATCGCCATCAGCTCCTACCAGGGCGGCCACGTCGAGTACTTCAAGTACATGGTGGACCTGCTGCGTGCGCGCGGCGGTGAACACATCCAGGTGTTCGGCGGCGGCGGCGGCGTGATCGTGCCGGCCGAGATCCGCGAGCTGCACAGCTACGGCGTGGGCCGCATCTACAGCCCCGAAGACGGGCAGAAGATGGGTCTGCAAGGGATGATCGGCGAGATGGTGATGCGCTGCGACCGCGACATCAGCGGCTTTGCGCCCAAGGCCATTGAGGCCATCCAGGGCCATGGCGAAATGAACTGGCGCGCGCTGGCGCAGCTGATCACGGCGCTGGAAAACCGACCGGTTTCTGCCGAAGGCAAAAATGGCAAGGCGGGCGACAGCCCCGCCCGCGCAGCGGGCGTGGATGCGGCTCTGGTGGATTCGGTTCGTGCGGCGGCTGCCAGCAAGACCGTGCCCGTTCTCGGCATCACCGGCACAGGAGGCGCAGGCAAGTCCTCGCTCACGGACGAACTGATCCGCCGCATCCGCCTGGACCAGGACGATGCGCTGCGCGTGGCGGTGATCAGCATCGACCCCTCCCGCCGCAAGAGCGGCGGCGCCTTGCTGGGCGACCGCATCCGCATGAACGCGATCACGCCGTGGAGCAGCGGACAGCGCGTTTACATGCGATCGCTGGCCACGCGCGACACCAGCAGCGAGATCAGCGCTGCCCTGCCCGACGTGGTGGCGGCCTGCAAGGTGGCTGGCTTCGACCTGGTCATCGTCGAGACCTCGGGCATCGGCCAGGGCGACGCGGCCATCGTGCCGCACGTGGACATTCCGATGTACGTCATGACCCCGGAGTTCGGCGCCGCCAGCCAGCTCGAAAAAATCGACATGCTCGACTTCGCCGAGTTCGTGGCGATCAACAAGTTCGACCGCAAGGGCGCGGCCGATGCGCTGCGCGACGTGGCCAAGCAGGTGCAGCGCAACCGCGAAGCCTTCACCGTCATGCCCGATCAGATGCCGGTGTTCGGCACCATGGCCGCGCGCTTCAACGACGACGGCGTGACCGCGCTGTACCAGGCGCTCAAGGCCCGGCTGATCGAGAAAGGCCTGAAGCTGACCGACGGCAAGTTGCCGCTGGTCAACGTCCG
>DAIOEI010000008.1:0-18352 GCA_036746335.1 Hydrogenophaga sp.
CCATCAAGCTCAACCCGGCCGAGCTGCGCATCGACACCTACCGCGCCAGCGGCGCGGGCGGACAACACATCAACAAGACCGACTCTGCCGTGCGCGTGACCCACCTGCCCACCGGCATCACCGCCGAGTGCCAGGACGGCCGCAGCCAGCACAGCAACAAGGCCAAGGCGCTGCAGGTGTTGCAGGCACGGCTACAGGAAAAAGACCGCAGCGAACGCGCCGCCAAAGAAGCCGCCACCCGCAAGGGCCTGGTCGGCAGCGGCGACCGCAGCGACCGCATCCGCACCTACAACTTCCCGCAAGGTCGCCTGACCGACCACCGCATCAACCTCACGCTCTACAAGCTGCTGATGGTGATGGAAGGCGACCTGGGCGACGTGATCCACGCGCTGCAGGTGGCGCGCGGGGCGGAGCTGCTGGCCGAACTCGAAGGGAAGATGTGATTCCCCCTGCGCCGCTTCGCTCGCCTTGCAGGCAGCAGCATGGGACAGAGCCCATGCTTCTTCGGGCTGTCCGAGCTTGCGCAGGCAAGCTCAGAGCCGCGGCCCTCAGCCCCCCAGGGGGACGCACCCTGTGGCCCGGCGAAGCCGGTTCCACGGCGGCTCTGGACAGGCTTCCCCTATGACGTTACAGGAAGCGCTCCGCCAGGCGAACGTTGTCGGCATGGACCGGCTGGACGCGCAGATGCTGCTGCTGCACACGCTGAGCCGTTCGCCACACGACCGCGCCTGGCTGATCGCGCACGACTGCGACCTGCTGCCTCCCGAAGCCGCGACCCGCTGGACCAGCCTGCTGCACCGGCGGCAACGCGGGGAACCCGTGGCTTATCTGCTGGGTGAAAAGGAGTTCGGTGGCCTGAACCTGCAGGTAGATGCCCGAGTGCTTGTGCCACGCCCGGACACCGAGGTGCTGGTGGAGTGGGCGCTGGACATGTTGCCGCCACCTGGCGGCAACGAGCCCCCTCGCCTGCTCGACCTGGGCACCGGCAGCGGCGCCATCGCGCTCACCGTCGCAAGCCGCCGACGCGACGTCCAGGTCACGGCCACCGACGCGAGCGCAGACGCTCTGGCCGTCGCCCAAGCCAACGCCCAGCGACTGAACCTACCGGTGCGTTTCGCCCAGGGTGCCTGGCTGGCGGCGGTGCCCGGCGAGCGCTTCGATGTGATCGCCAGCAACCCGCCCTACATCGCCGAGGGCGACCCACATTTGGCCGCCCTGACCCACGAACCGATCAGCGCCTTGACCGCAGGCGCCGACGGTCTGCAAGACCTGCGCACCATCGTGGGGCAGGCGCCCGCCGCGCTGCACCCTGGCGGCTGGCTGCTGCTGGAGCATGGCCACGACCAGGCGACCGCCGTGCGGGCTCTGCTGGCCGCCCAAGGTTTTGAAGCCGTCAGCAGCCGCAAAGACCTCGCGGGCATTGAGCGCTGCAGCGGCGGGCGCTGGCCGCTCGCGCGATAATCGACTCATTTCGTCGGGCTTTGCCCATCCCCCCATCGAACCCGAAAAGGACGCCCCATGAGCGACGTGCAATCCCAGATCGACCAGTTGGTCAAATCCAACGACATCGTGCTCTTCATGAAGGGCAACGCCAGTTTCCCCATGTGTGGCTTCTCCGGCCGAGCGATCCAGATCCTCAAGGCCTGCGGCGTGGAGCCCAAGACGGTGAAGACCGTGAATGTGCTGGAAGACGAGAGCATCCGTGCTGGCATCAAGGAATACAGCAACTGGCCCACGGTGCCGCAGCTCTACGTCAGGGGCGAGTTCATTGGCGGCTCGGACATCATGATGGAGATGTACGAGTCGGGCGAGCTGCAACAGGTGGTATCGCCCAAAGCCTGAAGGCCCCCACTCAAGCCGCCGACCGCCTTTTCAGGCGGTTTTTCTTTGCCGGACGTGAGCAACCATCCCCGGCGAAGCCGAGGAATGCCGGGGAATGCTTGGGCTTTTCGGGCATTGTTATCAGGCACGGCTTATGCTTGAATGTCGGTGTGTCGCTTGCTTTCGGAGAAGTCCATGAGCTCTTGCAGTCTGGTTGCGTCCCCCTCCCTCGGTTTGCCGATCGCGCGCATGCGCAGCGTGTTCAGCCCGGACGAAGTCGAGCGCAAGCTCGCCAAGCTGCAGGCCAGCGGCAACGAGCGCGAACATGAAAGCCTGCGCAACACCTGGCAACGCATGCTCGAACGCGGTCCGCAGCGTTTTGCAGTCAAGCCCTCGGGCGTGCCGGACATGGCCCCGCTCTACGACCTGCTGCCCAACTTCGGCGAGGTGCTGGACGATGTGAAGCGCCATGTGGCGTTGAGCCAGGACAGCCGCGACGCGCTGGAGGTCATGCCCATTCTGCTGCTGGGCCCGCCCGGCGTAGGGAAGACCCATTTCGCCAAACAGATTGCCGATCTGCTCGGTACCAGCATGAGCCTGGTGCCCATGAGCTCCATGACCGCGGGCTGGCTGCTGTCCGGCTCATCCTCGCAATGGAAAGGCGCCAAGCCCGGCAAGGTGTTTGAAGCGCTGGTGGACGGGCAGTACGCCAACCCGGTGATCGTGGTGGACGAGATCGACAAGGCAAGCGCCGACGCGCAATACGACCCGCTGGGCGCGCTCTACAGCCTGCTGGAGCACGACACGGCCCAGAACTTTGTGGACGAGTTCGCCGAGGTACAGATTGACGCCAGCCAGGTGATCTGGATCACCACCGCCAACGACGAGCGTGCCATTCCCGAGCCGATCCGCAACCGCATGAATGTGTTCGAAATCGCAACGCCTTCGCACGAGGCTGCACGCAAGATCGCCGGTCACCTCTACCGGAGTATCCGGGGGGAACACGACTGGGGTCAGCGCTTTGACCCCGAACCGTCTGACGACATGCTCGATGCCCTGACCAGCCTGGCCCCGCGAGAAATGCGGCGCGCTCTGGTCACCGCCTTTGGCAACGCCAGGCTGGACAACCGCTTCAGCGTGGAACCCGGCGACCTGCCCCGGGCGGGCGGCAGCAAGGCCCGGATAGGGTTCCTGCAGTAGTTGCTAGTCGCAGCGCACTGCGCGGAGGTGGTGTCTACGCATCCGGATGGGTCCAGTTGCGAGCCGCCGCGTACACCGCATTCGGGTAAGGTGACTTGCCGCGGCTGCCGTTGTAACGGCCCAGTGCCATGAAGGTATCACCGCGTTCGCGGTCCAGGTAGTGACGCAGGATGACGCAGCCGAATCGGATGTTGATCTGCATGTGAAACAGCTTGCTCACATCGCCGTCGCCAATCACCCTGGACCAGAACGGCATGATCTGCATGTAACCCCGGGCGCCCATGCGCGATATCGCAAACTTGCGGAAGGCGCTTTCAACCTGGATAAGCCCCAGCACCATCGTGGTGTCCAGTCCGGCGCGGCGGGTTTCATACCAGACAGTTTGCAGAAATTCGGTCCGGGTCTGGAAATCGGGCTTGCGCCGCTGCAATCGCTCGCTCATCGCACCCAGCCAGCGCAGGTACGCCAGCCGCCGGTTGATATCGGTGAACTCGGGCACCGGGGGCACGCTGTTGGCGATGGCGGCACTCAGAGCGGTGCGCACCGAGTCGGCCAGAGGCTCCTCCAGTTGCCCCGCGTACACCAGCCCCAAGCCACCCAGCCAGCCGCCCGACCCCAGGGCAGCGGCGCGCAGCAGGCACTGGCGGCGGGTCCATGCCAACGGAACGGTTGCGGTCTCCGGCGGGTGCAGCGCCAAGCCAAGCGCCTTCGGATCCGTCGTGTGCACCGCGCTCACGCGCCCAGCCGCGCTTTCACAAAAGTCAGGACTTCGGCGGCGGGCACCTTGGTGGCCGCAGCGTCGCGGCGGTGCTGGTATTCGACAAGGCCCTCTTTGAGACCGCGGTCGCCGATGGTCACGCGGTGCGGAACACCGATCAGTTCCCAGTCGGCGAACATCGCGCCCGGGCGCTCACCCCGGTCGTCCAGGATCACGTCCACCCCGGCGGACAGCAGCCCCGCGTAGAGTTCATCGGCCGCCGCCTTGACGGCTTCGCTGCGGTCGGCGCCCACCGGGCAGACCACCACGGTGAAGGGCGCGATAGCGTCGGGCCAGACGATGCCGCGCTCGTCGTGGTTCTGTTCGATGGCCGCCGCCGGCAGGCGCGTGATGCCGATGCCGTAGCAGCCCATTTCGAAGTGCTTGGGCTTGCCGTCGGTGTCCAAGAAGCTCGCGTTCATGGCCTTGCTGTACTTGGTGCCCAGGTAGAACACATGGCCCACCTCAATGCCGCGCTCGATGGCCAGCGGGCCCTTGCCGTCGGGCGATGGGTCGCCCTCGACCACGTTGCGGAGGTCGGCCACGCTGTCGGGCTCGGGCAGGTCGCGGCCCCAGTTCACGCCGGTGAGGTGGAAATCCACCGCGTTGGCACCGCAGATCCAGTCGGCCATCACCGCCACCTCGCGGTCGGCCACGATCTTCAGCGCTTGCTTCAAGCCGATGGGGCCGAGGTAACCCGGCTTGCAGCCGAAGTGGGCCTCGATCTCGGGGATGGAGGCGAAGCGAAAGCCTTTGTCCAGCCCTGGCACTTTGCTCACCTTGACCTCATTCATGTCGTGGTCGCCGCGCAGCAGCAGCAGCCAGACCTGGCTCTTGACCGCTTCACCGGCCTCGTTGAGCTCGTCGGTCGCCAGCACCAGCGACTTGACCGTGGTGGCCAGCGGCACGCCCAGCAGCTCGGCCACGTCGGCGCAGGTGCTCTTGCCCGGCGTCGGCGTCTTGGTCATCGGGTTGGCGGCAGCCTGGCGTAGACCGGTCGGCGCCAGCGCCTCGGCCTTTTCCATGTTGGCCGCGTAGTCGCTGTTTGGGCAGTAGACGATGGCGTCTTCACCCGTGGCCGCGATCACCTGGAATTCTTCGCTCAGATCCCCGCCGATGGCGCCGCTGTCCGCCGCCACCGCGCGGTAGGTCAACCCGAAACGGTCAAAGATGCGGCGGTAGGCGGCGGCCATCACCTGGTAGCTGGCTTTTGCACGCGCTTCGTCGCGGTCGAAGGAATAGGCGTCCTTCATGATGAATTCACGACCGCGCATCAGACCAAAGCGCGGGCGGCGCTCGTCACGGAACTTGGTCTGGATCTGGTACAGGTTTTTGGGCAACTGCTTGTAGCTGCGCAGCTCCTGGCGCGCCACATCGGTGACCACCTCTTCGCTGGTGGGCTGCACGATGTAGTCGCGCCCGTGCCGGTCCTGGATGCGCAGCAGCTCCGGGCCCATCTTCTCAAAGCGGCCCGTCTCTTGCCAAAGCTCGGCCGGCTGAACCACCGGCATGGTCATTTCCACCGCACCGGCGCGGTTCATTTCTTCGCGCACGATGGCTTCTACCTTCTGGATCACGCGCAGGCCCATGGGCATGTAGCTGTAGATGCCGGCCCCCAGCTTCTTGATCATGCCCGCGCGGGTCATGAGCTGGTGGCTGACGACCTCAGCATCGGCCGGGGCTTCTTTGAGGGTGCTGATAAGGAACTGGGAGGCTTTCATGGGATGAGTGCCGCAGGGCGGCCCAACAGGCGGCGCAGATGCCGAGGATCAAACAGGGAACAAGGGATATCTCGGTGTACGCGCCGGTGTGGGTACTTTCCCGAGATCGGCCCGATGGGCTCGCAGAAAGCACGCAATCTGTCATGCGCGATGCATAATCGAGACAATTTAAAAATCTGGGATTGATTATGCTTGACAGAGAAGGCTTCAGGCCCAATGTCGGCATCATTCTGCTCAACCAGCGAAACCAGGTGTTCTGGGGCAAGCGTATCCGCTCCCATTCCTGGCAGTTTCCGCAGGGTGGCATTGACCGGGGAGAGACCCCGGAGCAGGCCATGTTCAGGGAGCTGCACGAGGAAGTAGGCCTCAAACCCGAGCACGTGGACATCGTCGCCCGCACGCGGGACTGGTTGCGTTATGAGGTGCCTGACCGTTTCATTCGCCGCGATGCTCGCGGCCATTACAAGGGTCAAAAACAGATCTGGTATCTGCTGCGTCTGGTTGCCCAGGACTGGCATCTGAACCTGCGCGCCACCAACCATCCGGAGTTTGACGCCTGGCGCTGGAACGATTACTGGGTCCCGCTGGATGTGGTGGTGGAGTTCAAGCGCGGTGTCTATGAAATGGCCCTGACCGAATTGGCCCGCTACTTGCCGCAAGGTGAACACCGCAACAGATACCTGCGGTCGGGACAGCGCCAGCGCATGACCGAGAGTCCGCGCGCGCCTGCGTTGAGACACTTCGGTACGCATGGCATTGAACTGCCCCCCGGCGCCAGCTTTGATCCGAATCCCCAGGACAGCTTGCCCGCGGCTCAGCCACCTGAAAGCGTTTGAGACTCGGGGTGCTATCTCATCAGGCGCGCTCCTGAAGCAGCACCAGATTGTCTCGGTGGATCATTTCCGGCTCGGCCATGTAGCCGAGCAGGCGCTCGAAATCGGCGGAAGGTTTGCGACACAACAAACGTGCTTCGAAGCTGGAGTAATTGGCCAGCCCACGCGCCAGTTCCGCACCATGGGCAGCACGAACAGCGATCACATCCCCGCGGGAAAATTCACCCAACACCGCCACCATGCCGATGGGCAAAAGACTCTTGCCCTCCCGCAGGATTTTCTGTGCAGCACCATCGTCTACCGTGACCGAACCTGCCAGTTGAAGGTGATCGGCCATCCACTGTTTGCGCGCCTGGATTTTGGCCGTTTGGGCCACCAGACAGGTTCCGATGGCTTCGCCCTCACACAAGCGCTGCAACACGCTCGGCTCCCGCCCCCAGGCAATGACGGTGGAGGCGCCTGACCCGGCTGCTCGCTTGGCTGCGAGGATTTTGGTGATCATGCCACCCGTGCCGATACCGGAACCTGCCCCACCCGCCATGACCTCCAGCTGCGGATCGCCCGCCCGCGCCAGGTGCACAAATTGCGCCGCCGGGTCGCGCCGGGGATCGGCGGTGTACAGGCCTTTTTGGTCGGTCAGGATGATCAACACGTCCGCGTCCACCAGATTGGCCACCAGCGCACCCAAGGTATCGTTATCGCCGAATTTGATTTCGTCGTTGACCACGGTATCGTTTTCGTTGATCACTGGCACCACACCCAACTGCAACAGCGTCAGCAGGGTGGACCGGGCATTGAGGTAACGCTCGCGGTCTGCAAGGTCGGCATGTGTCAACAATACCTGAGCGCTGCCGACGCCACACTGGCGCAGCTTGCTCTCGTACATCTGCACCAGGCCCATCTGTCCTACTGCGGCAGCGGCCTGCAGTTCATTGATTTCCTTGGGACGGCTGGCCCAGCCCAGGCGCTTCATGCCTTCAGCGATTGCACCGCTGCTGACCATGATGAGCTCCCGCCCCTGCTGCACCAGCGCTGCCAGTTGCTCACACCAATGGGCGATTGCGGTCTCATCCAGCCCGCGCCCTTCATTCGTCACGAGACTGGAACCCACCTTCACCACGATACGCCGAGCGGCCTTGACGACCGATGGCGAAGTGGCCGGCTCCATAACGGGGCTCTCCCGCTTTGTCATGCTGGGATATTTATCCATCGGATTGTCAGGGCGTGTCGGCAAAGCGGGGATCGATATCCACCGGCGGCAGTGTTGCCTGGTGCACTTTGGCGATGTGTTCGTAAATCTTCTGCACCAACAGTTCACAGCCTTCGCGTGTCAGAGCTGAAATCTCAAATACCGGACCCTTGTATTTCAGACGCTTGGTGATGTCCTTGACCAGGGTTTCTCGCACGTCGGCTGGCACCATGTCGAGTTTGTTGAGCACCAGCCAGCGCGGCTTGGCATGCAGTGCAGGATCAAACTTTTTGAGTTCGGCCACAATGGCCTTGGCTTGCTGGACCGGATCCACAGCGTCGTCAAACGGCGCTACATCCACCATGTGCAGCAGCAGCCTGGTGCGCTGCAGGTGGCGCAAGAACTGGTGGCCCAGGCCAGCACCTTCCGATGCCCCCTCGATCAGCCCGGGCACATCTGCAACCACAAAACTTTTTTCCGGCCCGACACGCACCACCCCCAGGTTGGGGTGCAAGGTCGTGAAGGGATAGTCGGCGATCTTGGGGCGTGCATTGGAAATGGCGGCAATCAGGGTCGATTTACCGGCATTGGGCATCCCCAGCAGACCTACATCGGCCAGCACCTTGAGTTCGAGCTTGAGTGTGCGCCGCTCACCCGGCCACCCCGGTGTCTTCTGCCGGGGAGCACGGTTGGTAGAACTCTTGTAATGCATGTTTCCAAAACCACCATCACCCCCTTTGGCAATCGTGATCTGCTCGCCGGGCTGCAACAGTTCGTGCAACACCTCACCGGTTTCGGCATCGGCAATGATGGTGCCCACCGGCATCTTGAGCACGATGTCATCACCTTTGATGCCAAACATGTCCGAGCCTTTGCCGTGCTCACCGCGTTGCGCCTCAAACCGGCGCGTGAAGCGGAAATCCACCAGCGTGTTCAGACTGGCATCGGCCACAGCCAGCACATGGCCACCTCGCCCACCATCGCCACCGTCTGGCCCGCCAAACTCCTTGTACTTCTCATGCCGGAACGACGCGCAACCGTTGCCGCCGTCGCCGGCTGCAACATCGATCGTGGCTTCGTCCACAAATTTCATGATCCGTTCTCTCGAAAATTCAAACAGAAAAGGCCCGCATGCAGCGGGCCTTTTTCACGCAGACAGTGCATCCGGACCGACTTGCAGCCGGCCGCCAGCTCAAACGGGCGTGATGCTAACGGTCTGGCGGTTCAGAGCGCCTTTGACAGCGAACTTCACGTGACCATCGGCCGTCGCAAACAAGGTGTGGTCCTTGCCCACACCGACATTCGTACCGGGGTGGAACTTCGTGCCGCGCTGGCGCACGATGATAGAGCCAGCAGACACCAGCTCACCACCAAAAGCCTTCACGCCGAGCATCTTGGGCTTGGAATCGCGCCCGTTTCGCGTAGAGCCGCCGCCTTTTTTCTGTGCCATTTCAAACTACTCCTCAGGCAGCGATCGCAGCGATCTGCAGTTCGGTGAAATTCTGACGGTGACCTTGGCGCTTTTGGTAGTGCTTGCGACGACGCATCTTGAAGATGGTGACCTTGTCGTGCCGACCGTGCGCCAGCACCGTGGCTTTGACCGTTACGCCGGAAACCAGGGGCGTGCCCACCTTGAGTTCAGAGCCGTTGCCGACTGCCAGAACCTGGTCGATCACGATTTCCTGGCCCACGTCCGCAGCAATCTGTTCTACTTTAATTTTTTCGCCAGCAGCAACACGATACTGTTTGCCACCGGTTTTTATGACCGCGTACATATTGACCTCTTAAAACTTCCATCAACGGAAAGCTTGGCAAACCTTTTCACCAAGCCCTCTACTATAACATGCCGCAGCCGTTTCGCAAAATCTTGAGCGGGTGCTGCCCGCAAGCTTGACCGCCACTGGATAGCTTGGTCCATGCCGGACACTTTGCAGGGGTCTCGCGCCCGCATGCATGGGCGCTTTCTATAATTCGCTCTGGCCGCCCCAACCCGAAGCGCTTCATCTTGACCACTATCGCCCTTCCGACCGCAAACCCCCTGGATCTCATACAGGGCGACATGAAAATCGTCGATCAAGTCATCAGCGATCGCTTGTCAACGGATGTCCCTCTGGTCAGAGAAGTGGCCCAATACATCATCTCCTCGGGCGGCAAGCGCCTGCGACCGGCTCTGCTGCTGCTGGTCTGTGGGGCACTCGACAGCTCGCATCCGCATCGACACACGTTGGCCGCTGTTGTGGAGTTCATCCACACGGCCACTCTTTTGCATGACGATGTGGTGGACGAATCCACGCTGCGCCGAGGAAACCAGACGGCCAACGAACGCTTTGGTAATGCACCCAGCGTGTTGGTCGGGGATTTTCTGTATTCGCGAGCATTTCAGATGATGGTTGATGTGGACAATATGCGCGTCATGCAAGTGCTTTCCGAAGCCACCAACACGATCGCTGAGGGCGAGGTACTGCAGTTGATGAACATGCACGATGCCGAGCTGGACGAGGCGGCCTATATGCGGGTCATTCGCTCCAAAACGGCCAAGCTGTTTGAAGCCAGCGCGCGGCTGGCACCGATTCTGGCCGGAGCAACGCATGAACTGGAAACTGCTTGCGCCACCTATGGACAGGCTCTGGGCACCGCCTTTCAGGTGATCGACGACGTGCTGGACTATGAGGGAGATCCCCTTCAGCTGGGTAAAAATCTGGGCGATGATCTTCGGGAAGGAAAGGTCACACTACCCATCATTTGCGCCTTGCGCAGCGCTTCTGCAAGCGAGAAAAAGCTGATCTACGCCGCCATCACGCAGGGCGAAAGTGTCGTGTTGAGTGACGTACTCGCCATCGTTCACCGCCACGATGCCTTGGCAACTGCCAGAGCGACTGCGAGATGCGAAGCCCAGCGAGCGATCGATGCCGCGACGCGTCTGCCCCAGAACGAATACCAAGAGGCTTTGCTACAATTGGCATCGGGCTTGATAGACAGGCAATCTTAAGGGCCCATGTTTTTCAAGGCTCTTTGTCTTGGACATCTCGGGGTGTAGCTTAGCCTGGTAGAGCGCTACGTTCGGGACGTAGAGGCCGGAGGTTCGAATCCTCTCACCCCGACCAGCCGGCAACGGTCACCCTCTTTTTCGCGGACCGTTCGTGGGATCTGTGGCAGCCGAAGCTATTGAGTCACAGAATCTGTCAGCGGTAGCTCCCGTTTGGCACAACTTGCGTCAATAATCGCAGGCAAGTGCTTGATTTGAGATAGATTACCGCTATGGCGTCTGCTGACACAACAACTCTCGAACCGTCTTCCCTGGCTTTGCCCGGTCTGGGCAGGGCTTTGGTGATTGCAGGAAAGCTCAACCAAAAAGCCGCCGAAGACCTGTACAAAAAGTCCCAAAGCGGCAGAACCAGCTTCATCGCAGAACTGACAGGCTCGGGCGCTGTGTCTGCATCTGACTTGGCGCACACCATGTCGTCGGCTTTCGCGGCACCCTTGCTGGATCTGGACGCGATCGATGTAGAGCGTTTGCCCAAAGACCTGCTCGACAGCCGCATTTGTGCTGATTACAAGATCGTGGTGCTGAGCAAGCGCAGCAACCGCTTGCTGGTCGCCACCGCCGACCCCTCCGACCAGCAAGCCGCCGAGAAAATCAAGTTCGCGACCCAAATGGGTGTCGACTGGGTCATTGCAGAGTTCGACAAGCTCAGTAAACTGGTTGAAGTCCAAAGTACCTCAGCTGCCCAGGCCATGGACGACATCATTGGTGGAGACTTCGAATTTGATGAAATGAAGGCGGATGCTGCCGTTGCCGAAAGCAGTGAGATGGCGCTCACTACAGAGGTGGACGACGCCCCTGTCGTCAAATTCCTTCACAAGATGTTGCTCGATGCCTTCAATATGCGGGCGTCCGATCTGCACTTCGAGCCGTACGAACACAACTACCGGGTACGGTTTCGGGTGGATGGTGAGTTGCGTGAAATTGCGTCACCACCCATCGCGATCAAAGACAAGCTGGCTTCTCGGATCAAGGTGATATCGCGCATGGACATATCCGAAAAGCGCATCCCGCAAGACGGCAGGATGAAGCTTAAGGTTGGCCCGGACCGCGTGATCGATTTTCGCGTGAGTTCGCTGCCCACTTTGTTCGGAGAAAAGATCGTTATACGTATTTTGGACCCCAGTAGCGCAAAGGTGGGTATTGATGCCTTGGGATACGAACCGGAAGAAAAATCCCGTTTGCTTGAAGCCATTTCGCGCCCATACGGCATGGTTTTGGTAACAGGTCCGACAGGATCGGGCAAAACAGTATCGTTGTACACTTGCCTGAACATCCTCAACAAACCCGGCATCAATATATCCACTGCGGAAGACCCTTCTGAGATCAACCTGCCAGGCGTCAATCAGGTCAACGTGAACGAGAAAGCAGGGCTGACTTTCGCGGCTGCTCTCAAAGCCTTTTTGCGACAGGATCCTGACATCATCATGGTGGGTGAGATTCGCGACCTGGAAACCGCCGATATCTCCATCAAGGCAGCTCAGACCGGTCACTTGGTGCTCTCTACGCTGCACACCAACGACGCACCCACCACACTGACGCGCATGATGAACATGGGGATACCCACTTTCAACATCGCGTCCAGCATCATCCTTATCACCGCACAACGTCTTGCCCGTCGCTTGTGTCCGACCTGCAAAGAGCCGATCGACGTTCCGCGCAAGGCATTGATGGAGGCCGGCTTCAAGAACGAGGACCTCGATGGCACCTGGAGCCCTTTTCGACCAGTGGGATGCTCCGCATGCAACAATGGTTTCAAGGGACGTGTCGGCATTTACCAAGTCATGCCCATTTCTGAAGAGATCCAGCGAATCATCCTCAGAGGTGGTACAGCCCTGGACATTGCCCAACAGGCAGGCTTGGAAGGCGTTCGAACCTTGCGCGAGTCGGGCCTGCTCAAGGTGCGGCAAGCTTTGACATCTCTGGACGAAGTCTTGAATGTGACCAACGAGTAAGCCCAAGTCCCAAGTTTCAGCCGCATTCGAATCAGCAGAGGAAAACATGGCAACCGCAAAGACCAGAAGCGTCAAGGACTTTGTCTTTGAATGGGAGGGCAAGGATCGAAACGGAAAACAAACCCGCGGCGAGTTGCGTGCGGGTGGGGAAAACCAGGTTCAGGCCGCCCTCAGACGCCAAGGCATTGTTGCGACGAAAATCAAAAAGCGGCGCATGAGTTCGGGCAAGCGGATCAAGCCCAAAGACATTGCCATCTTCACCCGACAACTGGCCACCATGATGAAGGCTGGTGTGCCGCTGCTGCAGTCCTTTGATATTGTCGGCAGAGGCAATCCCAACCCCAGTGTCACCAAGCTGTTGAACGAGGTCCGTTCAGATGTTGAAACTGGCACGTCACTGAGTGCGTCATTCCGCAAACATCCTTTGTATTTCGACAGTCTTTATTGCAATCTGGTCGAGGCTGGCGAAGCCGCCGGTATTCTGGAAGAGTTGCTTGATCGGCTGGCGATCTACATGGAGAAGGTCGAAGGTATCAAATCTAAAATTAAATCCGCATTGATGTACCCCACTGCGGTGATTATCGTGGCGTTTGTGGTGATTGCCATCATTATGATTTTTGTGATCCCCTCGTTCACAGAGATATTCAGCAGTTTTGGGGCAGACATGCCCGCACCAACGCTCATGGTGATCGCCATGAGCGAGTTTTTTGTTGCTTATTGGTGGCTAATATTTGGTATTTTGGGCGGTGGTATGTATTTCTTTATACAGGCTTGGCGTAGAAGCGACAAAGTACAGCATGTGATGGACAGGATGTTGTTGAAGCTGCCCATCTTCGGAGTGTTGGTTGAAAAGTCGGTTGTGGCTCGTTGGACACGAACCTTGGCTACAATGTTCGCTGCTGGCGTGCCGCTGGTGGAAGCGCTGGACTCGGTAGGTGGGGCGTCGGGTAACTCTGTGTATGCCAAGGCCACCACCAAGATTCAGCAGGAAGTTTCCACCGGGACAAGCCTTACAAACGCCATGACCAATGCCAATCTTTTTCCCTCCATGGTGTTACAAATGTGCGCAATCGGGGAAGAGTCTGGCTCCATTGACCACATGCTGGGTAAGGCTGCGGACTTTTATGAGGCGGAGGTGGATGACATGGTGGCTGGGCTGTCCAGCCTGATGGAGCCGATCATCATCGTGGTGCTCGG
Organism: Hydrogenophaga sp.; assembly: GCA_036746335.1. Taxonomy (GTDB): domain Bacteria; phylum Pseudomonadota; class Gammaproteobacteria; order Burkholderiales; family Burkholderiaceae_C; genus Hydrogenophaga. The sequence goes on from DAIOEI010000008.1 coordinate 13,717, forward strand.
TACCATCATCGGCGGAATCGTCGTGTCGATGTATTTGCCGATTTTCCAGCTTGGGCAAGTCGTTTGATGCTCAGCACAATGGATATAAACGTATTGGCACTGGGACTGCTGGGTTTACTGGTCGGTAGTTTTCTGAATGTTGTAATTCACCGCCTGCCCAAGATGATGGAGCGGCACTGGGCCCAGGAGTGTCGCGAAACCCTTGGTGAGCCAAAGGTTGAGACGGAAACACTTAACCTCCTGTTTCCCCGTTCCAGCTGCCCGCATTGCGGGCACAACATCCGCTGGTTTGAGAATGTGCCAGTTTTGAGCTACGTGGCTCTGGGTGGCAGATGCAGCGCTTGCAAAAATCCTATCGGTCGGCGATACCCGGTGGTGGAGCTTGTTTGCGCAAGCTTGTTTACCTGGTGCGGTGCTCAGTGGGGTTTGAGTTGGACAGCCTTGGCATGGAGTGGTTTTTCGGCCGCTCTACTGGCGTTGACATTGATCGATTGGGACACCACGCTATTGCCTGACGACATCACCCTGCCGCTGCTCTGGGCTGGTCTGTGTGCAGCAGCGATGGGCTTGACGGATGTCGCTTTGGACGATGCTGTGTGGGGTGCGGTAGGCGGGTACTTGTCGCTTTGGACCATCTATTGGGCTTTCAAATTGCTAACCGGCAAAGAAGGCATGGGTTATGGTGACTTCAAGCTGTTCGCGGGATTGGGTGCCTGGTTTGGCTGGACTGCCTTGGTGCCGATCATTCTGATGGCGTCCTTGATTGGTGCATTGGTAGGGATTGCGATCAAGTGGAAGGGGCAGTTGCGAGAGGGCGGCTATGTACCGTTTGGACCTTTCCTCGCGTTGGCCGGGCTGACTTCCATGGTGTTCAGCCCACAAGCCATTTTGCGGGCCCTGGGACTCTGAGCATGTCCGCGGTGTTACCGTCCAGACAGATTCGCTGGGGTCTGACCGGTGGCATCGGGAGTGGCAAAAGCACGGTTGGCCATTGGCTGGAAGGTCGCGGTGCAGAAGTCCTGGACGCCGACCTCGTGGCACGGGCCTGTACCGAACGCCAAGGTGCTGCCATGCCCGCCATTGTTGCCGCGTTCGGGGCCGAATTTGTTGACCACACCGGTGCCATGAACCGCTCCCGAATGCGCGAGCATGTGTTTGCCCATCCCGAGGCCAAGCAGTTGCTGGAATCCATCGTACACCCTTGTGTGGCCGAAACTCTGGAGCAAAAGGCCCGCCAGAGCAAGGCGCGTCTGCTGGTTTTTGACATTCCCCTGCTGGTCGAGTCCACGCGTTGGCGACCGCAGCTGGACCGCATATTGGTCGTGGACTGTGATCGTGAGACACAGGCGCGTCGTGTGATCAACCGCAGCGGATGGAGTCGTGCACTTGTCGATTCGATCATCGAGCAACAAAGCACCCGCAGATCCCGACTGGCAGCGGCCGACTTGGTGATCTACAACCATCACGACAGTCTGAAGGCTTTGCACCAACAACTGGACGATTGCGCCCACTGGTTCGGGCTATGATGGGCGCCACCCGAGGTTTTTTGCAGCCCGACGCCCCGTGATCCTGTACGAATATCCCTTCAACGAGCGCATTCGCACTTATCTGCGACTCGAACACCTTTTCCAGCGCCTGGCTGATCTTATGGAGCGCGAATCGGCGCTGGATCATCATTTTGCGATCCAGACCATCTTCGAGATCATGGACGTGGGTGCACGCGCCGATCTGAAGTCGGATGTCATGAAGGACATCGAGCGTTACAAGCAACAGCTCAACAGTTACCGTGGCAACCCTGCCATTTCAGAACGGGTGCTGGACGAAGTCATCAAACAACTGGAAGACTGCTTCGCCCAACTCAACAGCTTGACCGGCAAAACCGGACTTTCCTTGACCGAAAACGATTGGTTGATGAGCATACGCAGCCGCATCGGTATTCCCGGTGGCACCTGTGAGTTCGACCTGCCAGCCTATTTCCACTGGCAACATGCCGACGTCAACACCAGAAGACGCGACTTGCGCGAATGGGTGCAGCCCCTGTCGCCGCTGGCCGAAGCTGTGATATTGCTGCTCAAGATGCTGCGTGATGCAGGTAATCCCCAGAAGGTTGTCGCGCCTTCAGGGCAGTTCCAGCAGACACTTCCACAAGGCCGATCCTTTCAGCTTCTGCGCTTGGGCATTGATCCACAAATGGGTTTGATCCCTGAGATCAGTGGCAACCGTCTCATGGTATCGGTCCGTTTGATGCGCCTGGGAGAAGACTGCCGACTGCACCCGGCTCAGGAAGACGCCAACTTTGAATACGCGCTTTGTGCCTGAGCCAACAGGCCCGCGCATGAGCCAGACTCCAAGATGCAAGAACCTCACGGACCAGAAGCAACGAGGCTTGTCAGATGCCCTGGATGCGGTGGGCCCAGCCTGTACGCACAAACCAACCGTTTTCGTCCGTTCTGCAGTGAACGGTGCAAAGGCATTGACTTGGGCGCTTGGGCCAACGAAAGCTTCAAGCTGCCCGAGCACATCAATGACGACCGTCCAAGCCAATGACGACCGTCCAAGCGCTCAGAACGCTTGAGCGCTGCAACTCAGGCAGCTCTTTCTTCGGCCAGCCAATCCAGCACAGGTAGGGTGCCTGGCAGAACCGGGGTACAGCGAACGGGCAGCTGTTCCCAGCTGCATGTCTGGCCTTCGCGCATCTGCAAATCACCACTCCAAGCGCGTACCTTGCAGAAATGCAGATGAACCAGCGCGTGCGGATAGTCCACCCGCTTCTGCCGCCAATGTTCAACGCCGCCAATGGTGATGCCGATCTCTTCCTGCAGTTCGCGACGCAAGGCCTGCTCTACCGTTTCGTCGCCCTCCAGTTTGCCGCCCGGAAACTCCCAGTAGCCTGCATAAACCTTGCCGACGGGTCGCGACGTCAGCAAGAATTTCCCATGGGCGTCGATGAGAACACCAACAGCCACATGCGTCACTGGCCGCACTGCGCGCGCCGCCCCACCACCATCAACGATCAGGGTTGCATCCGCCATGGCGCTCATGCGCCACACGCCTGTGTTCCCGCGTAGTCGCGCGCAAACTGATATGCCACACGACCGCTTCGGGAACCACGCTCCAGTGCCCAGACCAATGCTTGCGGTCTGGCTGCCTCGATGGCTTGAGGTGATACATCAAACGAGGCCAGCCACTGCGCAACAATGCTCAGGTACTCATCTTGGCTGAATGGGTAGAAACTGACCCACAAACCAAACCGCTCGGACAAGGATATCTTTTCTTCCACCACTTCTGCGGGGTGGACTTCTCCGTCGGTTGTGTGCGTGTAAGAGAGGTTTTCCTTCATGTATTCAGGCAGCAGGTGGCGACGGTTGCTGGTCGCGTAGACAAGCACGTTGTGACCCGCCGCAGACACCGTGCCATCCAGAATGGACTTGAGCGCTTTGTAGCCCGCCTCACCTTCTTCAAAGCTGAGGTCATCGCAGAACACAATAAACCGCTCGGGTCGCTCCGCCACCACATCCACGATGTCGGGCAGATCCACCAGATCGACCTTGTCGACTTCGATCAACCTCAGGCCTTGCGGCGCGTATTCGTTCAGGCAGGCCTTGACCAGTGAGCTCTTGCCGGTGCCCCGCGCGCCGGTGAGCAACACGTTGTTGGCCGGCAAGCCGTTGACGAACTGCTGCGTGTTGCGCTGGATTTTGTCTTTCTGGCCGTCGATCTCCTGCAGATCGGCCAGGCGCATCGGCGCCACCAGGCGCACAGGCTCCAGCGCGCCGTGGCCCGTGCTGCGCTTGCGGTAACGGTAGGCGATGGATGCGCCCCAGTCGGGCGCGCCCAGCGGCTGCGGCAGCACCGCTTCGATGCGGCCGATCAGCTGTTCGGCCCGCTCGATCAATCGTTCAAATTTGTCATTCACTGCAAGGCCCTCAGCGTACAGGTGTCCCGTCCAGAGACATCGCGGAACCGGCTTCGCCGGGCCGCAGAGGTCGCTCCCTTGAGGGGGTCGCGCGCAGCGCGGCAGAGGTGGTCAAGAACGGTAGTCGGCGTTGATGGTGACGTAGTCATGGCTGAAGTCACAAGTCCAGACGGTCTCGGTCACGCCGCCGCGCCCCAATCCGATGCGCACAACAATTTCCGAGGCCTTCATCACCCGCTGGCCATCTTGCTCTTGATAGTCGGGATGGCGCCCACCTTGCTTGACCACGTGCACATCACCGAGGTGCAGTTCGATCTTGGTCGCATCCAGATCTTCTATGCCGGCATAGCCCACTGCGGCCAGAATACGGCCCAGGTTGGGATCACTGGCAAAAAAAGCTGTTTTGACCAATGGTGAGTGCGCTACTGCGTAAGCTGCTTTCAGACACTCCCCTGAGGTAGCGCCCCCCTCCACACACACCGTGATGAATTTGGTGGCGCCCTCGCCGTCTCTCACAATGGCATGTGCCAGAAACCGAGCCACCTCGGTCATTGCAGCAAAAAGGGCAATGCCGTCAGGGCTGTCTAGGTCCGTCACGGTGGCTGCGCCAGCCTGGCCTGTTGCGACCACCACAAAGGAGTCGTTGGTGGAGGTGTCACCATCAACCGTCACACGGTTGAACGAGGCGTCAGCCAGCCGCTGTGCCAGCGTGTTCATCAA
>DAIOEI010000009.1:0-18064 GCA_036746335.1 Hydrogenophaga sp.
AGAAGATCGACCACGCCATCGAGTTCCAGCGCAGTGTGCTGGAGCAGCGCGAGGCCCTGGTCGAACGCGCTCAGGCACAGGTCTACGCCACCGAACGCGACCTGGCAGGCCTGCGCAAGTACACCGAGCGCCAGCACCAGGCGCTTGCTCTGCGCCACGTGCGCCAGGAACAGAAAAACACCGACGAGATGGCCCTCACCATTCACCTGCGCCAACGCCTGGCCCAGACCCAAGGACTGAGAACATGAGCACGCCCGCCACTGGCGCCAGCAGCGCCCAGACCACATCGAACGCATCCATCGCGCGCAACGCCGGCGTAAGCCAGTCCACAGGCGCTGGCCAGAAATCGGGTCACAACAGCCCGGCACTGATGTTCGCCAATCTGCTCAACCTGATGGCCAGCAGCGACGCCGCACCCGCCAGTGACGCGGCGCAAGGCGCAGTACTGGATGGTTTGGACCTCGGTGGTGCCCTGGAGGCGACACCGCTGACTGGTGACATCCCCGCTGCAGAAAACACCAGCCCCGCCGACGGCACCGCCGCCAACCCGCTGACCGCCGTGATGGCCTGGACCACACCAGCCAACCCGTGGTCGAACCCAGCGGTGACACAACGCAGCGACGCGCTCAACCACCCTCAGCCGACGGCTGGCCCGACACCCGCTGACGCCACATCTGTGCCCGCGACGGCCAGCCAGGACGCAGACGCATCAGCAGGGTCCGGGACATCCGCACCCCCTGCCGCCACATCACCGCCTGCTGCGCCGATAGCGACAACAAACACCGCCGCCAGCACCCCCTTGCCCACCGGGATGATCGCCCTGAACCAACCGGTGCAGGCAGATGCCAAAACCATGGCTGCGGCCGAAGCGGCCCGGAACACCCAAAGCACCGAAACCACACGCACCTCGGCCGAAGCCGCCACCACGCCCTCGCACAGCGAGCGGGCTGCGACTTCCGCCGGTATGCAAAACGCCGCCGAAGTACCTGCGGCGAACGGCAAGCGTCAGCCCCTGCAAGGCTGGCGCAGCACCGCCACCATGGGTCAGCAGCCCCCACAAACCCCGGCCAATGCAGCCCGCCCGAGCACGCTGACGCTCGCCCAGCAAGCCCAGGCGCAGTCACGCAACGAGCCAGGCAACACGGCAGGACGGAACACCGGTACGCTGACTGATCGCACCGAGGCCGATGGCTTGCCCACACCAGCCGCTATCGGCAGCCTCATGGCAGGCAGCGCAAACACAGCCGGGGACAGCGCTGGCCACTCTGCAGGCAGCGGATCGCCCGGTCACCAGATACCGGCAGGCGCTGCGCCCCGGGGTGAAACCTCGTTGGATGCGGATGCTGCGCAACCGACCGAAGGGTTGGAGCCCGACATCGCAGAAGAAGCTGCCGCCTACAAACCACAGCACCTGCGGCAGGTCAATGTGCGCGTGGGCGAAAGCGGCGAGAACGCCATCGACATCCGCCTTTCTCTGGAAGGCGAAGCCCTCAACGTCGACTTCCGGACCGATTCGGCCGAAACCCGCAGCCAGCTCCAGCAAAGCGCGGGCAGCACGCTCGGCGACTTGCTGCAGCGCGGAGGCCTGCAATTGGGCGGTGTTTCCGTGGGAGCCCAAAACCAGGGACAGGGTCAAGGGCAAACACAGAACTCGGACGGCGGCCATGCCCGCACAGAAGCGTCAGCCCCATCCGCTGCAGACCGAGCAGACACAAGGGCAACCACAGAGATCAACGCCGAGGCTACGCAGGCGGTGCGCCAGGACGGCTCTCGGCCGCTCGACCTGTTTGTCTGAGTAAGCCGAATAAGCGGCTTTTCCCGCTCTTTTCCCGCTTATCGCCCGGGGGCCTGCGCCCAATAATTCTCCTGAACCGGTGCGCTGTTGCCAGCGCATCCCGCCCGAATCCCGGGTCGTTGTCTGGAGAGCCCCCATGTCTGCCGCTGCTGCACCTGCCGAAGCCCCCGCCGCACCGCCCAAAAGCAAGAAGCTGCTGTTCATCATCCTTGGTGTGGTGGTGCTGCTCTTGATCGCGGCCGCTGCTGCACTCTTCATACTCAAGGCCAACACGGCCGACGACGAAGATGCAGAGTTTGACGATGCCCCCGAAACGGCCCGAGTCGAACGGTCAGCAAAGCCCGCTGCACCAGGAACACCACCGACCTTCCTGCCATTGGACAGCATGGTGGTGAACCTGGCAGACCCCGGCGGCAACCGCTTCGCTCAACTGGGCATCACCCTGCAGTTGCAGGACAGCAAGACCGGCGACGAAATGAAGCTCTACATGCCCAGCATCCGCAACGGCATCCTGATCCTGGTATCGCAACGTACCGCCGAGGAAATGCTCGCGCTCCAAGGCAAGGAAAAACTGGCACAGGACATCATTGCCGAGATCTCCGACGTGATGGGCTATCCGTATGAAGCGCCAGGTACCGACGATTCGACCAAACCACGCCGCCGAGCGCCGGCCAGCCCCTTGCAGGGTGTGCTGTTCTCCAGTTTCATCGTCCAGTAAACCTGTCAGGACCGCCCCATGTCCGAGTCGTTTCTGTCTCAGGCCGAGGTCGACGCCCTGCTCGAAGGCGTGACCGGTGAAAGCCAGAGCCCTGTCAAGGAAGAAGAGCCCAAAGGCGCCGTTCGCGGCTACAACCTGTCGAATCAGGAGCGCATTGTGCGCGGGCGCATGCCCACCATGGAGGTGGTCAACGAGCGCTTCTCGCGCAACCTGCGCCTGGGTCTCTTCAACTTCATCCGCAAGAGCCCTGAAATTTCTGTGAGCGCCGTCAAGGCCCAGAAGTACAGCGCCTTCCTGCGCGAACTGGTGGTGCCGAGCAACTTCAACATCATGGCGGTGCGGCCGCTGCGGGGCAACGGCTTGGTGGTGTGTGAGCCCACCCTGCTGTTCGGCGTGATCGACAGTCTGTTCGGCGGCAACGGCAAGTTCCAGACGCGCATCGAAGGGCGGGACTTCTCCGCGACGGAACAGCGCGTGATCACGCGGCTGGTCGAGGTGGTGGCCGAGGAATACAAGAAAGCCTGGGTGGGCGTGTATCCCCTGGAATTGGTCTACCAGCGCTCAGAAATGCAGCCGCAGTTTGCCACCATCGCCACTGCCAGCGAGATGGTGGTCTCCACCAGCTTCACGCTGGAAATCGGCGACCTCACCGGCGCGCTGCATATCTGCATCCCTTACGCCACCCTGGAACCGATCCGCGACGTGCTGTATTCCACCGTCCAGGGCGACGCCATGGAGGTGGACCGCCGCTGGATCCGGCTGCTCAGCCATGAAATCCAGGCGGCCGAGCTGACCCTGGTGGGCGAACTGGCCAAAACCGACGCCACCATCGAGCAGCTGCTGGCCATGCAAGTGGGCGACTTCCTGGAGCTGGAGCGCCCGCAAGCGATCCAGGCCATGGTCGAAGGGGTTCCCCTTTTCGAGTGCCAGTATGGCACGCACAAAGGCAAATACGCCCTGCGCATTGAACGCAAGCTGCGGGGATCTGAAATGAACTGGCTGGGAGACTCTTATGTCAACTGAAACCACCGACAGCACCAATCAAGACAGCATGGCCGACGCTTGGGCACAAGCGCTGGAGGAGCAGGCCAGCACCGACAAAGGTAGCGACTCCGCACCCGAGTTTGAAACCATCAGCGCACCCGCAAAACCCGCTGCCAACCCGAATGCCACCATCAACGACATCCAGATGGTGCTGGACATTCCGGTCCAGCTGACGGTGGAACTCGGGCGCACCAAGGTGCCCATCAAATACATCCTGCAGCTTGCCCAGGGCTCCATCGTGGAGTTGGACGCCATGGCCGGTGAACCGATGGACGTGCTGGTCAACGGCTACCTGATTGCGCAGGGCGAGGTGGTGGTGGTCAACGAGAAGTTCGGCATCCGCCTGACCGACATCGTCACCCCATCGGAACGCTTGCGCCGGGTCTCCAAAAGCTGATGACCCAAGGAGCCAGGCGATGAACACATTGCAGAACGCTGCCCCGGCCCTGGTGCTGCTGGTGCTGATGGTGCTCGCTGCCTGGCTGCTGCACCGCTTTCGGCGCCACCTGCCCGGAACCCCCAGCCGCACGGGCCCCGAGCTGCAGCTGCTCAATACCCTGGCCCTGGGGCCGCAGCAGCGGGTTGTGACGGTGCAGGTAGGCCAGGGCGATGCCAGTGTGTGTCTGGTGCTCGGCGTCGCACCGGGTAGCGTCACCGCGCTGCACCAGATGCCCATGCCGGTCGCGATTACGTCCCCAGGGCAACAGAGCGCAGCGGCCAGCGGCTTTGCAGCCCGATTGGCCCAACTGACTTCGGTGCGATCATGAGCCACCGTCTTGTTGTTCAGCATGCCCGTTGGGGCCTGGCAGCCGTTGTCTTGCTGACATTGGCTCTGGGCAACGCCGCCTGGGCCCAGACCGCCGCAGCCGCCAGCCCGCCGGCCACCCTCCCCTTGGTCATCGGACAGGGGCCGTCTGGTTCGAGCTACTCGGTGCCGATTCAGACACTGCTGTTCTTCACAGCGCTGTCGTTCCTGCCCGCAGTGCTGCTGCTGATGACCTCCTTCACCCGCATCGTCATCGTGCTCTCCTTGCTGCGGCAGGCTCTGGGCACACAGTCGGCCCCACCCAACCAGGTGATCATCGGACTGTCGCTTTTTCTGACACTTTTTGTGATGGGGCCCACCCTGGACAAGGTGTACCAGGACGCTTATGCACCCTATTCAACCAGCCAAATTACGTTCGAGCAGGCGCTGGAGAGGGGGCAGGCACCGATGCGCGCCTTCATGCTCAAACAAACACGGCAGTCCGACTTTGAGCTGTTCGCAAGACTGGCCGAGCTGCCCAATGATGTGACCGCCGAAACCGCCCCGTTTCGGGTGATCGTGCCTGCCTTTGTCACCAGTGAACTCAAGACCGCCTTCCAGATTGGTTTCATGATTTTCATTCCCTTTCTGGTGATCGACCTGGTGGTCGCCAGTGTGCTCATGTCGCTGGGCATGATGATGCTCTCGCCGGTGCTGGTGGCGCTGCCCTTCAAGCTCATGTTGTTCGTGCTGGCCGACGGATGGAACATCCTGATGGGCTCGCTGGCCGCCAGCTTCGCAAAATGAAAGCCCCCTGATGGACCCACAAGCCGCACTCACCCTAGGGCAGAACGCCCTGATCCTGATCCTCATGGTCGCCGCTCCGGTGCTGGGCTCTGTGCTGGTCATTGGTCTGCTGGTCAGTCTGTTCCAGGCGTTGACGCAGGTGCACGAGGCCACGCTGTCCTTTGTGCCCAAACTCATCGGCGCGATTGCGGTGTTTGCGGTGGCCGGCCCCTGGATGTTGAACCAGTTGGTTGATTTCCTGCGCAACACCCTGCTGTCGATCCCGAACTACGCGGTGTAGATGGCTCCCAACCGCACGCCTTCGTCCCACCTCGCGGGATAAGCCATGTTCACCTTCAGCGAAGCCGACATCATGGCCCTGGTGGCGCCTGTGTTCTGGCCGTTCCTGCGGGTGCTGGCGGTGTTTTCCAGTGCACCCATTTTTTCGGCCCGTTCGGTGCCCATGCGCACCCGTGTGGGGCTGGCCATGCTCATCGCGATCGGTGCACAAGCCTCTTTGCCACCGGACAACATCCCCGGCCTGACCGACCCCGATGCGCTCTCGCTCGTATTTCAGCAGGTGCTCATTGGCTTGGCCATCGGGCTGGCGGTTCGCATCGTGTTTGCATCAGTGGAAATGGCCGGTGAAGTGATCGGTTTGCAGATGGGTCTGAACTACGCCGGTTTTTTCGACCCGTCCACCAACTCACAGACCAGCGCTGTGGGAAGGTACTTCGGCAACACCACCATGCTGCTTTTTGTGGTGCTCAACGGTCACCTGATGGTGCTGCAAGCGGTGGTCGCCAGTTTTGAAACCTTCCCACTCGGTGATAGCGCCCTGGAGGCGGTGAACCGCCTGCAACTGCACGAACTGGGCGCGGTGGTGTTCCGGTACGGCTTGTGGATCGCCTTGCCCATGATCGGCATGCTGATGTTCATCAACATCGTGCTGGGTTTCGTTTCACGGATCGCGCCGCAAATGAACGCGTTCGCCATCGGTTTCCCGCTGACGATTTCAGCAGGCCTGATCGGCATCGCCGCCACACTGCCCATGCTGGATGGCCCGGTGGTGGCGCTGCTCGGAATCGCCACCCGGCTCTTCACAGGCGGCTGAAGCAGGCCAAAGCCCCCACGCAGCCCGCCTCCGTCAGACCAGGTTGTTGCGAATGGCGTAGACCGTCATTTCTGCGTTGTTGCTCAGGTGCAGCTTTTCCAGCACACGGGCGCGGTAGACGCTGACGGTCTTGGGGCTGAGCATCAGCTCGTCGGCAATCTCGGAGAGTTTTTTGCCCGAAGCAATTTTCTGCAGCGTCTGCAATTCACGCTCCGACAGGCTGGCGTGCAGTTCCTCGCTTTCCGGTTCGGCCAGGTTGTCCACCAGCATTTGTGCCACTTCGGGAGTGACATATTTGCGCCCTTGCTGCACCGTTCGGATGGCCACAATCAAGTCGGCCGGATCGCCCGCCTTGTTGAGGTAGCCTCTGGCGCCGGCACGCAGGCAGCGGATGGCGTACTGGTCCTCGGGGTACATCGACACCACCAGCGACTTGACTGGCGAGCCCTCTTCGCGCAGGGCGGTGAGCACCTCAAGCCCTCCCCGCCCGGGCATGTTCAGATCCAGCACCAGCACATCACAGGGGTAGCGGCGCAACTGCTCGCGCAGTTCGGGGTAGCTGCCGGCCTCGGCCACCACCTGAATGTCCACCGCCTCCGAAATGGTGTCGCGGATGCCGCGCCTCACCATGGCATGGTCGTCACACAAAATCACCTTGATCATCTGGTTCCTCCGAGGTTTTCTGGTCTTTTGGTGCGGTATCGAGCGGGACGGTCAGATGCACCGAAGTGCCGCGATCGGACGAGCTGACATCCATCCAGCCGCCCACCTTGGCCGCCCGCTCCCGCAGGCCCAGCAGGCCAAACGAATTGGTCTTTCGCATGGACTCCGCAGACATGCCCGCACCGTTGTCACCCACCTCCAGGGTCAACACGCCTTCGCGGTCGCTGAGATCGATGTCTACTTCTGTCACCCCACGCGCGTGTTTGGAGATGTTGGTGAGCGCTTCCTGCGCGGTACGGTAAGCCACCAATTGCACCGCGCGTGGCACCTGCATGTGTTCGGAAGAGGTTCGCACATTCACACGCAAACCGGTGCGCTGCTCAAAGCCGCTGGCCAACCACTGCACAGCGGCCACCAGCCCCTGGTCCAGAATCGGCGGGCGCAGGTTCATCATGATGCGCTGGCTGGCACCCAGCGCATGCTGGAGCATGTCCAGCGCGGTTCCGATGTGCTGGCGCATTTCGGCATCGACCGCCCGTCGCGCCACCCAGGACAGATCGAGCTTGACCGCTGCCAGCGCGCCACCGATGTCGTCGTGGATCTCGCGTGCGATGTCGGCCCGCTCTTGTTCGATGCTGATCTGAAGATGCTCGGCCAGCTCGGCCAGACGGCGCTGTGAATCGGCCAGTTCGGCGTCTGCACGGGCTTTGGCCTGGCGGGTCTGGCTCACCTCCAGCGCCCGCTCGATCACATGCGCCAACCTGTGCATGCTGTCTTTGAGCAGGTAATCGGTCACGCCACTGTGCATGGCCTCAACCGCCGCCGCTTCCCCGATCGCACCCGAGAGCAGGATGAAGGGCATGGTGATGCCCTGTTGCTGCGCAATGGCCCAGGCGTCCAGGCCGGTAAAGCCGGGCAGGTGGTAGTCGGCCAGCACCAGGTCGTGGCCGCCGGTCTCCAGGGCCTGCCGAAAGTCGGCAAGGGTATCCACCAGGGTCAGCTCATGGGCCATCTTGCTGCGCTGCAGGGCGAACTTCACCAGTGCGTGGTCCACACGCGAATCCTCCAGATGCAGGATGCGAACTGGGGGCTTTTCGTCGTTTTCTGTCATGCCGCAGGGATGGAAATAAAAGCTCAACCGGGGACGACAGCACCAAAAAACCTGGGAAATGGGGCTGAATTTGCCGTGTTATCTGCCGATAGAGGTGGACCGAGACCGGAAAAATTGTAATACCCGAACGCCCATGAACTACCGAACCGCGCGCTCCGACGCCCCTCTTCCCATGGACATCCCGATGATGCAACAGGCACCGCCATCGGTGTCGCTACCGGTGAATCTGGTGGCCGACCTCCAGGACTCCCTGATGATGGCAATGACCGACCTGAAACGGCTTGAAGGGCTGCTGGACCACGCCACCGGCAATCTGCTGGAGCGCTTTAGCACCGCCAATCATGCGCTTGCCCACCTGGTGAACAACGACAACGAAGACATTGTTCGCATCCGGCACGCGCTGCACCAGGCGGTAACCGAGCTGCAGTTCCATGACATGGCCACGCAGCTGATCGTACACACCGGGAAAGTCCTGCAAGGCTGTGCCTGGAAACTGGCCGAGGAGGCCATGGAGGCCGATGAGGACGAAGTGCCCCTGCGCTTTGAACCCATCCCCGACCGCCCGAGCCCAGTGACCCAAAGCGAGATGGACGCCGGTTCCATCGATCTGTTCTAAAGCACCCCCCCGCATTTGCCGATATGGGACTGAAACACGGAGTTTTCCATGCAATCAATTCTTGCCGTTGACGATTCGGCTTCCATGCGAAAAATGGTCGCCTTCACCTTGACCGGAGCCGGCTTTCACGTGGTGGAAGCGGTGGATGGACAAGATGCCTTCGAAAAGGCGCAGAACCATGCCATCGATCTGGTGCTGACCGACCAGAACATGCCCCGTCTGGACGGTCTGGGCCTGACGCGCAAGTTGCGCGAACACCCCAAATTCAAGTCCACGCCGATCCTGATCCTGACGACCGAGTCAAGCGACCAGATGAAGCAAGCGGGTCGGCAGGCCGGTGCCACCGGCTGGTTGGTCAAGCCATTTGATCCGGGCCGCCTGATCGAAGTGATCCAGAAAGTCATCCGCTGAAGTCGGCCGTCAGGCAACTTTGGCCGCAGGAGCACACATGGGTGAAATGATGAACGAAGGTCAAAGTGCCGGAGGGAATTTTGACTTAAGCCAGTTCTACGACATCTTCTTCGAGGAGGCTGGCGAGAACCTGGACCAGATGGAGCAGATGCTGCTGCAGCTGGACTTGGAGCAGGCCGACGACGAAGAGCTCAACGCCATCTTCCGGTGCGCCCACTCGATCAAGGGAGGTGCCGCCACCTTCGGTTTTGCCGATGTGGCCGAGCTCACGCATCAGATGGAATCGCTGCTGGACAAACTGCGCCGCCACGAATTGCAACCGACACCGCCCATGGTCGACGTGCTGCTGGAGTCCTCGGACGCGCTTCGTCTCCTGCTCGGCCGCCACCAAGGCCGCCATGTGGACACTCCTGCAACGGCCGACCTGGTCCAACGCATCAGCGCCTTGGCCAACGGCCAGGCCGCTGCAATACCAGCGGCAACGGCACCCCCAGCGGCCCCACCAACCACCGCTGCACCAGAGCAGCCAGCGCCCACAGCTTTTGCCGCACCATCGCCAGCAGCTGTAGCGACGCCAGCACCGGCAGCGGCGTCTACCGCCGCGCCGCGCACCACCACCCGCCTGGCTGGTGAGCGCGAGCTGGAAATCCACATTGGCCCCATGGAGCATCCCGGGCAGGCCGACAGCATTGCCGAGCTGTTTCGCGACATCAGCGGACTGGGGCGCATCGAGGCACTGCCGTGCGACCAGATCGACAAACGTGTCTACCGGGTACACACCCAGTCCAGCGACGGTGATCTGCTGGACCTGTTTACTTTTCACGTCAGCAAGGAACATATCCAGATCGTGGACCTGGATGCCTTGCCAACAGAACAGGTTGAACCCGCAGCCGCTGCTGCAGCTGCACCTCAAGCTGCTCAACCCATCCCGGGTGAAGGCACCGACTTTGGCTTCTTCGACGACGCGCCTGGCATGCCTGCGGCAGAGCCCAGCAACGCTTCGCCAACATCCTCCACCGAGCCCGCGTCTGCACTCACAGAGGCCGCCGCCCCCAGCGAAACGGCCACGGTGGCCACCGAAAGTGCGCCAGTTGCAGCAGTCAAAGCAGCCACCGCAGCCTCAGCCACCCGGGCGGAACCCCGCGCAGCCACACCGGCCTCCATGGAATCGAGCACCTTGCGGGTATCGGTCAGCAAGGTTGATCAATTGATCAACCTGGTCGGCGAACTGGTAATCACCCAGGCCATGCTGGCCCAGAAAAGCCGGGAGCTGGACAACGCCTCCACCCAGCCCCTGCTGGCCGGACTGGCGGACCTGGACCGCAATACCCGCGACCTGCAGGAAGCGGTGATGTCGATCCGAATGATCCCGATGTCGGTGGTGTTCAACCGCTTCCCGCGCATGCTGCGCGACCTGGCCGGCAAACTGGGCAAAAGGGTCGAGCTGATCACACACGGCGAAGCCACCGAACTGGACAAGGGGCTGATCGAGAAAATCACCGACCCGCTGACACACCTGATCCGCAACAGCTGCGATCACGGCATCGAAATGCCGCAAGAGCGCCTGGCCAAAGGCAAAACCGAACACGGCAACATCACGCTGTCTGCCTCGCACCAGGGCGGCAGCATCCTGATCGAAGTGCGAGACGACGGCAAAGGCCTCTCGCGCGAAAAGCTGCTGAAGAAGGCACGTGAAAAAGGCATGGACGCGCCAGACACCCTCAGCGATGCCGACGTCTGGAACCTCATCCTTGCGCCAGGCTTTTCAACCGCCGAAGTGGTGACCGACGTCTCGGGTCGCGGCGTCGGCATGGACGTGGTCAAGAAGAACATCGCCTCCCTGGGCGGCACGGTCGAGATCGACTCTGCCGAGGGCTATGGCATGAGCGTCAAGGTCCAACTGCCACTGACGCTGGCCATCATGGACGGCATGAGCGTGCGCGTCAGCGACGAGGTGTACATCCTGCCGCTTTCTTCCGTCATCGAATCCTTCCAGATCAAGGCCGACGACATCAACACGGTGGCGCAAGGCGCTCAACTGGTGAAGGTGCGCGAGGAATACATGCCGGTGATCGAACTGGAGCGGGTTTTTGATGTTCCCCGTTTCGAGCACAACGCCAGCAGCCCGATCATGGTCGTGGTGGAGTCCGATGGCGCCCGCGTGGCGCTCATGGTGGACGAGTTGCTCGGGCAGCAACAGGTGGTGATCAAAAACCTGGAGTCGAACTACCGCAAGGTGACGAACGTTTCTGGCGCCACGATTCTGGGTGATGGCAAAGTTGCCTTGATCCTGGACACCTCGGGCCTGGTCAGACGCTCTCGCCACTGATCTGCTTTCTCACCGGGCGAATGCCCCACCCGCTACCGCACAGGATCTCCGATGCTTTCTCCCAACGACAACTCCCGTTCCTCGCGCACGTCGATTGCCGGGCAGTCGTCGGCTGACGGACCGCTCGACCAGGGACGGGAGTTTGTCTGGAGCGACGCGGACTTCACCCGCATCAAGGCACTGATCTACAAGAAAGCTGGCATCAGCCTGCACGACGGCAAACACGCCATGGTCTACAGCCGGGTTTCGCGCCGCCTGCGGGAAACCGGATACGACAACTTCAAGACCTACCTGGACTGGCTGGAGCACCACGACGGCCCCGAGTGGCAGGAATTCATCAACGCGCTGACCACCAACCTCACCTCCTTTTTCCGCGAACAGCACCACTTTGGCATCTTGGACGAAATGCTGCGCAAAGAGCGCGGCAGGGCCTGGCGCATCTGGTGTTCGGCCGCTTCCACCGGAGAAGAGCCTTACTCCATTGCCATCACGGCCAGCGAAGCTCTGGGGCCCCAGGGCAACTTCACCATCGTCAACAGCGATATCGACACCAAGGTGCTCGCCACAGCCGAGCGTGGTGTCTACAAAGCCGACGGGGTCAAAGGGCTGAGCGCCGAGCGCCTGCAGCGCTTCTTCATGCGGGGCAAGGGCGGCAACTCGGGCCTGATGCGTGTCAAACCCGAGTTGCAAAAGCACCTCGAATTCCTGAGCGTCAATCTGATTCAAGACCTGCCGTTTCGAGAGCCCTTTGACATCGTTTTTTGCCGCAACGTGATGATTTACTTCGATGCCCCCACGCAACGCCAGGTTCTAGAGCGCATCCATCGGGTCATGAAACCGGGCGGCATGCTGTTCGTGGGGCACGCTGAAAACTTCAGCGATGCGCGCAACCTTTTTGCTTTGCGGGGAAAGACCGTTTATGAGCGCGTTTGAAACCTCCCGCGATGGCGTGCCCCCGCGCCACCCTGTCAACAACACGGTTGCCACGCCGGCGGCAGCTCGCTCGCGCCTGGAGATGCTCAAGTCGCGCTCGCCCAAACCTGGGGAAGCCTCGTTCTTCTACCGCGACCACCACTTCAACACAGATACCGTCAAGGTGCTGCCCGGTGAATACTTTGTCACCAACGAAGACCTGATGGTCATGACCGTGCTGGGCTCGTGCATTGCTGCCTGCATCTGGGACCCCAAGGTGCGGGTCGGTGGAATGAACCACTTCATGCTGCCCGAAGGCGGTGGTGACACCTCGGGCCGCTATGGCTCATACGCCATGGAATTGCTGATCAACGAAATGATCAAGCTCGGCGCCCGACGCGAATACATGCAGGCCAAAGTGTTTGGTGGTGGTCAGGTGATGCACAGTTTCACCACCATGAACGTGGGTGAACGCAACACGCAGTTTGTGCTGGAGTACCTGCAGACCGAACGCATTGCCATCGTCTCCAAAGACGTGCTGGACATCTATCCCCGCAAGGTTTGCTACTTTCCGTCCACCGGAAAGGCCATGGTCAAGCGTTTGGCGCACTCCCACCCCGAAACACTGGAAACCCAGGAGCGCAAAGGCAACGCGGCGGTGGTGGCCAAGGCCACAGCGGGCGGCTCTGTCGACCTTTTCTGAACAGGGAGCACAGCGATGGCCAAGATCAAAGTGGTGGTGGTGGACGACTCGGCGCTGGTGCGCAGCCTGCTGACCGAGATCATCAACCGCCAGACCGACATGCAGTGCATTGGCGCCGCAGCCGACCCCCTGGTTGCGCGAGAAATGATCCGCGAACTCAATCCGGATGTCATCACACTCGATGTCGAAATGCCGCGCATGGACGGTCTGGAGTTCCTCTCGCGCCTCATGCGTCTGCGGCCGATGCCGGTGGTGATGGTCTCCACCCTCACCGAGCAAGGTGCCGACATCACGTTTCGTGCCCTGGAGATGGGGGCTGTGGACTATGTGGCCAAGCCTCGTATTGGCGTGAGCAGTGGCCTCAACGAGTTGGCCAGCGACATCGTCGACAAAATCCGCGTTGCGGCCTGCGCTCAGGTCAAACGCCTTGGGCCTGCGCCCGCTGGACCGGCGATCTCGGTCACTTCAGGTGCGCCGCTGGAGAGCACCCGAGCGCCACTGCCACGCCTGTCCACCGAGAAGATCATTTGTATCGGCGCTTCCACTGGTGGCACCGAAGCGATCCGGGAGGTGCTGGTACCGATGCCGGCCGACGCCCCTGGCATCGTGATTACCCAACACATGCCACCGGGCTTCACCACGAGCTTTGCGGCGCGCCTGAACTCCCTGTGCCGCATCAGCGTGGCTGAAGCCCGCGATGGTGAGCGCATTTTGCCGGGTCACGCCTATATCGCGCCTGGCGGTCGGCACCTGCGCATCGACCGCAGCGGCTCCAACTACGTGGCCAAACTGGAAGACACCGAACCGGTGAACCGCCATCGTCCTTCGGTCGAGGTGCTGTTCAAATCGGCAGCCAGGGTGCTAGGACCAAATGCCCTGGGCATCATGTTGACCGGCATGGGTGCTGACGGTGCACAAGCCATGCGCGAGATGAAAGACGCTGGCAGCTACAACTATGTGCAGGACGAAGCCAGCTGCGTGGTCTTCGGCATGCCCCGCATGGCCATCCAGTATGGCGCAGCCCACGAAGTGCTGCCCCTGTCTCAGATCGCTCCGGCTTTGCTCAGCCGCCTGGCCAGCAACCCGGCTCTGGTGCGTCACCGCATCTGAGTTCCGCCCTCCTCCAGAACCACACACGAGACCACGACCATGAACCAGCGCCGCCGCTTCGCCCTCCACATCATTGGCCTGGCATCCGCCTTGCTGGCACACAGCAGCGCCATGGCGCTGGATGCGCCCAAAGGGCGGGCGATCCTGACGATTTCCGGCAAACTGGGTGCCACCAACGCGGGCACACAGGCCAAGCTCGACATGGCCATGATCGAAGCGCTGCCTCAGCACAGCTTCACCACCCGCACGCCCTGGTTCGACAAACCGGTCAAGTTCACTGGCCCATTGCTGGCGGATGTGCTGGCCCTGGTCAAGGCCAACGGCACCCAGATCAGCGCTGTGGCCATCAATGACTACAAAATCACCATTCCGGCCACAGACACCACCGCCCACCCTGTCTTGGTTGCCCGGCTGATCAACGACCAACCGATTCCTGTGCGCGAAAAAGGGCCTTTGTTCGTGGTCTATAACTTTGACAGCAAGGCTGCCTTGCGTACCTCCACTTTTTACGAGCGCTCGATCTGGCAACTCAAGGCGCTGGACATCCAATGAGCAAACCTCTGTCAGACACGTCTGGCTGGCAAGGCAGACAGTGGGCCCTGGCCCTTTGCTTGCTGCTGACCATCACGCTCGCACCGCTGGGCTGGATCCAGTGGAAGCAGTACCGGTCGCTCAACGATGCCGCCAACAACCAGGTGGACTCCATTCTTTGGCAGGCCTACCAGCTGGAGCGCGAACTCGGCCGTCTTGAACAGAGCCTGGAGCTGGCCAATCAGGCGGCCATTGAAGCCGATGTGCTGGCAGAGCGGTACGAGGTGTTTCTCAGCCGTATCGACCTGTTGACCAAAATCCCGCGCCGGGATTTGCTGGAAGGCTCTTATGAGTACCGCAACACGCTGGACCTCATCAACGACTTCGTCAACGACGCCGATGCGGCCTTTGCCGATCCACAGGCCTTGATACTAGACCCCGAGCGGCGCCAGGGACTGCTCAACCGCATGGAAGGTCTGGAGTTGCCTCTGGCCGAACTGACTCGAACCGCCAACCGTGCGGTTTCGCGCTTTCTCGACGAGCGCAACCAGCAACTGCGCGAACAGGGATTGCTGGTGATTGGTCTGGCGGCGCTGCAGATTGTGGTGATGCTGCTGTTTGTCGGGCTGCTGATCCGGCATATCCGCCGTCAGCAGGCTCAGTACCGACAACTGCAAAAGCTCAGCGACGAAGTAGCTGAAGCCAGAGACCACGCCGAAGCCGCCAACCGAGGCAAGAGCATCTTCCTGGCCAACATGAGCCACGAAATCCGCACCCCGTTTCAAGGTTTGCTGGGCATGCTCAACCTGCTTGACGATGCCAC
Organism: Hydrogenophaga sp.; assembly: GCA_036746335.1. Classification (GTDB taxonomy): domain Bacteria; phylum Pseudomonadota; class Gammaproteobacteria; order Burkholderiales; family Burkholderiaceae_C; genus Hydrogenophaga. The sequence continues at coordinate 15,412 of DAIOEI010000009.1, forward strand.
GCTATCGGGCCAGCAACGCGACTACCTGGGCACCGCCCGCGACTCTGCGCTGCACTTGCTGGGTGTGCTCAACGCCATTCTGGATGTATCCACCATGGAATCGGGCACCCTGAAACTGTCGGTGTCTCCCATCCACCTGCCCGGCGTACTGCACGAGGTGGACGGACTGATGCAGGTGGCTGCGCGCGACAAGGGCCTGAAGCTGGACATGTATGCTGCCGCCGATCTGCCCGAGTGGGTCTCGGCCGATGCCACGCGTTTGCGGCAGATCATGTTCAACCTGATCAACAGCGCCATCAAATTCACGCCCGAAGGCAGCGTGATGGCCGAACTCACACGCGCCACGGACCTCAAGGACGGGGTGGTGTTTACCGTTCGCGACACAGGTGTGGGCATGGATGCCGACACCGTCGGTCAGCTGTTCACCCGCTTTTATCAGGCCGACAACTCCCTTCGTCGGCGCATTGGCGGCACCGGCCTGGGCCTGGAGATCTCGCGCAACCTCGCCCGCATGATGGGTGGCGATATCCAGGTCAGCAGCCAGCCAGGGGTAGGCTCGGTATTCACGGTGCGCCTGTCGCTGCCACAGGCCTCGGCGCCGACGCCAGACAAGATGGCCAGCACCAGCACCAAGGGCGGACGGTCCCTGCGAGTCCTGGTGGCAGAAGACCACCCGATCAACCTCAAGTACATGAACATCTTGCTGGACAAGATGGGGCATCAGGCCGTGTTTTGTGAAAACGGACAAGAAGCCCTGGAGCTGCTGATGCAACAAAGCTTTGACGTCGTGCTGCTGGATTACCACATGCCGGTACTCGACGGTCTGGCCACCACGGAGGCCATCCGCGCACTCAAGGTGCCGGCAGCAGACACCAAGGTGATTCTGGTGACGGCGGACGTGGTCAACGACACCCGCAAGCGCGCGGTGGAGGTGGGCGTCAACGAATTCGCGAGCAAACCGTTGCAGGCCGACGACCTGCAGCGGGCGCTGGCCCGCTGCGGGCTGCTGGAGGAGGCGCCAGCGTCTCAACAAGGCGGCCTGAGTTCCCGCACCTCCGGCCCGTTCCCGCTGTCTTCCTACGAAATGCCGGTGCGCTTGCCCGAGCGCGGACAAAGCGCCTCAGGTCTAATCGACGCGGAGTCGTATTCCGAAATTGTCTCTATGATGCCGGAAGAATCCCTGGAGGAGTTGCTCAAAACCGTGTTTGAAGCGCCAGAGGGTGCGGTGCACGTGCTGGCCCAGGCGATGCTTGACGGCGACCGCGCCGCCATTGGCTACAACGCCCACAAGCTCAAGGGCACCTGTATGCTGATGGGTTTTCGGGCAATGGTCAAAACTTCGGCGCAGATCGAACACCTCGCGACTCAGACCGAAGAGGCCATTCCGGCCGAGCTGGGTGAGCAGATCGTTCGCGAGGCGGCCATCACCCAAAAGGCCTTGCGCAACTTCTCGTTGAGCATGGCGGCTTGAAGACCTTGGACTGGGTCTGAAGGAGCCACCGACGGAACACATCTGCCCACATTGCAAGACAGCCACCACCTGGTGGTTTGAACCAAAAAAAAGAGATGCCACTGGCATCTCTTTTTTTTGGTTGGCACCCGTGCCTTGCTCAGTCAGCGATCAAACCCGGCGGCTGATCAGCGTGCCTGCTTCCAGGGGCAACCAGCTGCTGGTGCCTTGCTCGGTGTAGGCCACAGGCTCCTGCTGGGCACGCAGACCGGGTAGCAGATCGGGCTGCTGAGCCTCGTTGGCTGCAGCGCTGGTATTTGCGCGGGGCCCGCTGACACCGCTTGAACCCGCTGCCGCGCTTGCTGCGCCAGTGGCCTGTGCTGCGGCAGCCGCGCGCTCGCTGGAGGCTGGCAGGGCGGGCTCGCGCCCCAACACCACCTCCACAACCGCGGCACTGGCCTGCCACACGGTCGAGAGCATGTCCTGAAAACTTGGCGTTCGCTCTGCCTGCTCTTCAATGGCCTCTTGCTCCGCCTTGCGCTCGGCCTCGTTGTCACGCACAGTCGCAGCACCGCGGTCCTGCTCTCTCTTCTCACGTGGCAACAAGGGGGCGGGTTCGGCATTGGCCCGGGTTTCAGCACCCCGGTTGGTTTTGCCGGCGCCGGTTTCGGCCGCAGGGGTCCGGGTGTCGCCGCGACCACCAAATTGCTGTTGGGTAGCGGAGTCGCGCGACGCTGCTGATGCGGGTGTCACCGCGATCACCGCAGGCACAGGCAAGGCCACGGGCTGGCTCGCCGGTGTCCAGGAAGCTGGTTGTGTGGGGGTAAGGTTGATCATGGCGAATCCCTTCGGATGCGGGTCGGTAAAACCGACATTTCCGCTGTCCCTCTCGATTTCGGCATCCAATCGCCCAACTTGAGCGCTTTTTACCGCCTTTCTTCGGGTTTGCCTTTCACCTGAATCCGCTAGGGATGGAGCGCATCCCGCCACCATCCACCGCCGCCGACCGCGCGGCTTGACGGCCAGTCGACCCGATCAATCGGGTGAGAAGGCTTTTTCATGCATCCAGGCGGCATGCTTGGGTGCGCGGCGGGTCTGGGACCACTCCTGGAGCATGTCCCACTTCACCTCGTCGAGTTTGCGCATCATCTCGGGCGTGGCGGTGTTGGCCGCCAGTTCCAGCCGGTGACCATTGGGATCGAA
>DAIOEI010000010.1:0-18061 GCA_036746335.1 Hydrogenophaga sp.
GGGCAGGGGCACCAGCAAGGCGGCCAGGAGCTGCACCGTGTTGGCGCTGCGCACGTCGCAGGGCTGCACAAAGCGCTTCTGGTAGAGCGTACCGACCGTGATCGCGAACAGCGCCATCACGGCAAACGAGAGGTTGACCCAGTTGGCCGAATCCCCCGGTCCACCCGCACCAAACTTGCGCGAGACCACCAGCACCAGCCCGGCGAAACCCAGCACCAAACCCAGCCACTGCCGTTTGGACACATGCTGCCCGCCCACGCTGGTCAGCCAGATCGCGGTGAGCACCGGCTGAATGCCGACAATGAGCGACGACAACCCGGCACCCATGCCCGCCTTGACCGCCACCCAGACGCCGCCCAGGTAGGCGCCATGCATCAGGATGCCGGTCACGGCCAGATGCAACGCCTGCATTCGGCTGGTCGGCCACTTCACGCCCGCTACCCAGATCCACGGCAGAAAACACAGAATGGACAGCGCATAGCGCACCGCCAGAAACGACAGGGGCGGGGCATGTGGCATGCCAAAACGCGCCACGATGAAACCCGTGCTCCAGATCAGCACAAACACCCAGGGCATGGCGCGTATCCAGCCGTTATCGGCTGCGGCGGTCGGGCTCATGGGGCGTCAGCGCGCGCGGGCGCGTATCTCGGGAAGTGCTTTTTGCAGGTAATACACCATGGACCAGACGGTCAGCAGCGCCGCGATCCAGATCAGCCAGGTGCCCCAGACGCGGGTATCGATCACACCCAGCACCCGCCCGTCGTAGAGCAAAAACGGAATCGCCACCATCTGCACCGTGGTCTTGAGCTTGCCCACCATGTGCACCGCCACGCTCTTGGTCGCGCCGATGATCGCCATCCACTCGCGCAGCGACGAGATCGCGATCTCGCGGCCGATGATGATGAGCGCCACGAACACATCGGCCCGATCCAGATGCACCAGCACCAGCAGGCTGGCGCAGACCAGGATCTTGTCGGCCACCGGGTCGAGGAAGGCGCCAAACGCGGAGGTCTGGTTGAGCCGGCGCGCCAGAAAACCGTCGGCCCAATCGGTCAGCGCAAATACGATGAACATCGCCGTGGCGATCAGGTTCTTCTGCGCCAGCCCCATGCCCTCCCAGTAATACACCCCGATGATCAGGGGGATGGCGACGATGCGCGCCCAGGTCAGCAGCGTGGGGAGGTTGAAAAACATGGCGTGATTATGGAGGAGTGCGCAGCCGATCCGGCGCCGGGCCGCCCCAAGCCGGATCAGCCCCCGTGGGGGGCAGCGACCCGCGCAGCGGTGGAGCGTGGGGGCTCAATGCAAGGCACGGTAGATGGTGTCGGCCAGTTCGGCCGAAATGCCTTCCACCGTGGCCAGATCGTCCACACTGGCCGACGCCACACCGCGCACCCCGCCAAAGCGCTGCAGCAACCGCGCCCGCTTCTTGGGACCGACACCCGGAATGTCTTCGAGCTTGCTGCCGCCCGTGCGCACCTTGGCGCGCGCCGCGCGCATGCCGGTAATGGCGAAGCGGTGCGCCTCGTCGCGGATCTGGGCCACGAGCATCAGCGCCGCCGAGTCGTGGCCGAGGTAGACCTTTTCCCGCCCATCGGCAAACACCAACTCCTCCAGGCCGACCTTGCGGCCTTCCCCTTTTTCCACGCCCACGATCAGCGACAGGTCCAGGCCCAGTTGCTGGAACACCTCGCGCGCCATGCTGACCTGGCCCTTGCCGCCATCGATCAGCACCAGATCGGGCATGCGCGGGCCCTTGGGCGCTTCGGTCGCGGTTTCGGTGGATGCTGCAGGCGGCGGGTCGTCCGGGGTTGGTGCTGCAGGCCTCTGGCCCACCGCTTCGGTCGCGCCCTCGGTCGCTGTCGCAGGGCTGTGCGTCAGCGCCCCCTCGCGCTCGGCCTGCTGGGCCTCGGCGATCTTGCCGTAGCGGCGCAGCAGCACCTGGCGCATAGCGGCGTAGTCATCGCCGCCGGTGATGCCCTCGATGTTGTAGCGCCGGTACTGCGCGTTCTGCATCTTGTGGCCTTCAAACACCACACAAGACGCCTGGGTCGATTCGCCCGCGGTGTGCGAGATGTCGAAACACTCGATGCGCAGTTCGTCCAGAACGTCATCGGGCAGGGACAGCGCCTCGGCCAGCGCGCGCGTTCGGGCCTGTTGCGAGCCTTCCTCGGCCAGCAGCCGCGCCAGCGCGATTTCGGCGTTTTTCTGCGCCATGTCCAGCCAGGCGCGGCGGTGTTCACGGGGCTGGTGCACCGCGTGCACCTTGGCGCCGTTCTGCTCGGTCAGCGCGTCCAGCAGGGCCTTGCCCACCGTGTGGCTGGTCACCAGGGTGTGCGGCAGGGCCGCGCCCAGGTAGTGTTGGGCGATGAAGGCTTCGAGCACGCGCACATGCAACCGCTCCAGCGGATCGCCCTCGCGCGCAACGCCTTCGGCTTCCAGCCCTTCGTCAATCTGCGTTGCGTCGTCCACATGGGCCGGGAAGTAGGGCCGGTCGCCCAGATGGCGGCCGCCGCGCACCATGGCCAGGTTCACGCAGGCCTTGCCGCCCTGCACTTTCACCGCCAGGATGTCCACGTCGCGGTCGCTCAGGTTGTCCATGGCCTGCTGGTGCAGCACGCGCGAGAGTGCACTCATCTGGTTGCGGATCTCGGCCGCCTGCTCAAACTCGAGCTTCTCGGCGTGCTCCATCATCCGCGCCTGCAGTTCGTCGAGCACCGCCTGGGTTTCCCCGCGCAGAAAACGCTCGGCCGCCGAGACGTCGCGCCCATAGGCTTCGGTATCGATCAGGTTCACGCAGGGGCCGCTGCAGCGTTTGATCTGGTAGAGCAGACAGGGCCGGGTGCGGTTGGTGAACACCGTGTCCTCGCAGGTGCGCAGGCGGAACACCTTTTGCAGCAGGGTGATGGATTCCTTGACCGCCCAGGCGCTGGGATAGGGGCCGTAGTAGCTGTGGCGCTTGTCGATCACGCCCCGGTAATAGGCCATGCGGGGAAACGCCAGCATGGGCACCGGCCGCTCGGCGGCCACCCGAAAGGTTTCGCGCGTGCCGGTGAGCTTGAGATAGGGGTAGCTCTTGTCGTCGCGAAACAGGATGTTGAACCGGGGGTTCAGCGTCTTGATCAGGTTGTTTTCCAGCAGCAGCGCCTCGGCCTCGGAGCGCACCACCGTGGTCTCCATGCGCGCGATCTTGCCCACCATGTGGCCGATGCGCGAGCCGTCGTGGTTCTTCTGGAAATAGCTGCTGACGCGCTTTTTCAGGTTGCGCGCCTTGCCCACGTAGAGCACCTGGCCCTGGGCGTCGAAATAGCGGTACACGCCGGGCAGCCCCGGCAGCGCGGCCACCTGGGCCAGCAAGGCCTCGCTGTGCGTGGCAGCGGCGCCCTCGGGCGCCGCGTTGTGGTTTGCGGTCGGATTCGGATCGGTCATGGGCGGTTCACGGGTGGGCCTTGGCCTCAGGTCTGGCGCGGCTGCAGGCGCTCGCGCAGCCATTGGGCAAACGCGTCTTCGGACAAGTCGCCAGCGGCCAGGGCCAGCATGGTCAGGGTGGCATCGGCTTGGGAAGTCACCAGACGCTGTCCGTTGAGGCCCAGAAACAGACCCGTGGCCAAAAAAGCCGCCCGCTTGTTGCCATCGACAAAAGCGTGATTTCGAACCAGTCCAAACGCATACGCAGCCGCCAGCGCCGCCAAGTCTGGCTCGCCATAGGCCAACAACTGGTGTGGCCGGGCCAACGCCGATTCCAGCAAACCTTCGTCGCGCAGCCCAGGTCGGCCACCGTGTTCGGCCAGGCTTTCGTCATGCAGCAACTCCAGCGCCCGGCGCGAAACGAACCGCCAGCGCGCGCTCATTTCGCCAACTGGTGAAACGTGTCCCGGTAGTCGTGCATGAACTCGCGCCCCAGCGCCAGCTCTTCATCCAGCGAGGGGTCATAGGGTGAGAGATTGACGCCATTGGCCGCCTCGGTCACAAACACCGTGTCGCCCTTCTCCAGCTTCAGGCGCGCCAGCAGCTCCTTCGGCAGGATCAGGCCCACGGAATTGCCGATCTGGGTGAGTTTGAGGGCCGTCATGGCGGGCTCCGATGTTTTAACGGTTGTTATATTAACGACTCCCTCCACCCGTCGCAATGTTTCACGGTCGCACGCCCGATTCCGCCCCAACCGTGTCCGCATCCCGCCCTGCCCTCTGGGACGTTTTCTGTACCGTGATCGACAACCACGGCGACCTCGGCGTGTGCTGGCGCCTGGCCCGCCAGTTGCAGGACGCTGGGCACACCGTGCGCCTCTGGGTGGATGACGCTTCCGCCCTGGCCTGGATGGCACCCGAGGCCGTCCGCGGTCTGACGCCGGGCATCGCCGTACTGCCCTGGGCGCAAGCCACCCACCCCGTGGCGCTGGCGCGGCTGCCCCAAGCGGATGTGTGGGTCGAAGCGTTTGGCTGCCACCTGCCCGAAGCGTTCGTGGCCCACGGCGTCGCACGCACGGGCAGCGGCGAGCCCCCGCGCTGGATCAACCTTGAATACCTCAGCGCCGAAGACTGGGTGCCCCGGATGCACGGCCTGCCCTCCCCGGTCATGAGCGGCCCCGCACGCGGCTGGACCAAACGCTTCGTCTACCCCGGCTTCACGCCCGACACCGGCGGCCTGCTGCGCGAGGCCGATCTGGCGCAGCAGCAGGCCGCCTTTGACCGGACCGCCTGGCGCACGTCCCACGCGCCCGACCTGCCGGAACGCGCCTGGCTTATCAGCCTGTTTTGCTACGAACCGGCCGGGCTGCCCAAGCTGCTGCACCAACTCGCGGGCACACCCCATCACCTGCTGGTGACGCCCGGCCGCGCCCTGGGCGCCGTGCGGCACGCGCTGCGCGAGGCACCCGCAGACGCCCCCCGCCCAACCTGGACTGCCCTGCCCGCCGTGGATCAGTCCGCCTTTGACCACCTGCTCTGGGCCTGCGACCTCAACTTCGTGCGCGGTGAAGACTCGCTGGTGCGCGCGCTGTGGGCCGGGCAAGCCTTCGTCTGGCACATCTACCCGCAGGAAGATCAGGCCCACCACGCCAAGCTCGACGCCTTTCTGGGCTGGCTGCAAGCGCCGGCCAGCCTGCGCCACTTTCACCGCGTCTGGAACGGCATCGAACCCGGCCCCCTGCCCGAACTGGACGCGACCACACTCAAGCAATGGACCGCCTGCGCGCAAGCGGCACGGCTGCGGCTGCTGCCCCAGACAGACCTCGCCGCCCAGCTGATCGGCTGCGTCACTGAAAAGCGATAAAATTCAAGGCTTTGCAGAAATTCGGGCGGCGAGCCGCTCCAATGCCTGCCCCGCCGAACATCTGTCTCGCCGCACAGATCGCGGCCCATCTCAGCACCGTTCCCCTGGCCTCTGGCCCTGTGCGGAACCTGCGGCCCAACCGTTGGAACCCTTATGAAAACCGCTCAAGAAATTCGCGCCGGCAACGTCATCATGCACGGCAAAGACCCCATGGTGGTGCTGCGCACCGAATACCAGCGCGGCGGCCGCGGATCGTCCACCGTGCGCCTCAAGCTCAAAAGCCTGATCGCCAATTTCGGCACCGAAGTGGTCTTCAAGGCCGACGACAAGATGGACCAGATCATTCTGGACAAAAAAGAGTGCACCTACTCCTACTTCGCCGATCCGATGTATGTGTGTATGGACACCGAGTACAACCAGTACGAAGTCGAGGCCGAAAACATGGGCGACGCGCTGAACTACCTCGAAGACGGTATGACGGTGGAAGTGGTGTTCTACGACGGCAAAGCCATCTCGGTGGAACTGCCCACGACCGTGGTGCGCGAAATCACCTGGACCGAGCCCGCTGTCAAGGGCGACACGTCCGGCAAGGTGCTCAAACCCGCCAAAATTGCGACCGGTTTTGAAGTCGCCGTGCCTCTGTTCGTGGCCCAGGAAGACAAAATCGAAATCGACACCCGCACCGGGGAATACCGCAAGCGTGTGTAAGCACCTCGGCTGTCGACAAGAGGCTCCTGCGGGAGCCTCTTTGTCTTTGAGCACTTCATGGACCTGATCTCCCGCATTTCGGACGTCATCATCCCGGTCTTCCTGATCGTGGCGATCGGTTACGCCTACGCGCGCCGCAAGGCGCCCGACCTGTCGGTGTTCAACCGGATTGCGCTGGACGTATTGGCGCCGGTGCTGGTGTATTCGGCGCTGGCGGCGAAGGACTTTCACCTGGCCGACCATGTGCCGCTGCTGATCGGCGGCACGGTGCTGATCCTGGGCAGCGGCCTGCTGGCCTGGCCGCTGGCGCGCGCGTTCGGCGCGCAGCCGCGCACCCTCGTGCCCGTGGTGATGTTCAACAACTGCGGCAACATGGGCCTGCCGCTGGCGCTGCTGGCCTTCGGCCCGGTCAACTTTGGCGCGGCGGTGGCGCTGTTTTCGGTCAGCAACCTGTTTCACTTTTCCATCGGCGCGCGCATCACCAGCGCCTCTGCGCGCACGCGCGACCTGCTGACCAGCCCTCTGATGATCGGCACCGCGCTGGGTTTTGCCAGCGCCCTGACCGATGTGCGCCCGCCCGACGTGCTGCTGTCCGGGCTGAAACTGCTGGGCGACGCGCTGCTGCCCATGATGCTGTTTGCGCTGGGCGTGCGCCTGACTTCGCTCACCCGCAACGGTCTGGCGCTGGGTCTGCTGGGCGCCCTGGCGCGGCCGCTGCTGGGTCTGGCCATTGGCCTCCCGCTGGCCTGGGCGCTGGGGCTGGAAGGCGCCGCACGAGGGCAGCTCCTGCTGTTCGCCGCCCTGCCCCCGGCGGTCATGCAATTCATGCTCGCCGAACGCTATGGGCAAGAGCCCGATAAAGTGGCGGCCATGATCATGCTGGGCAATGCGCTGGCGGTGCTGTTCGTGCCGCTCGCACTGGCCCTGGGCCTTTGAACACCCATCACACCCGACCGAAAGCACTCCCATGGAAACCACCCACCACCTGAGCGAACAGCGGCTGGCCGACGCCTGGGCCGAACTGCAGGCCCATGCCAACAACGGCAATCCGCTACAGCCCGACGCCTACCGCCTGGCCTTTGCCGACCCGGAGTTCATGCTGCGCCGCGAGGCTCGGGGCATCCGTTTCCAGCTGGAGATGCTCAAGCCCGATCTGGCCCACCAGGAGATGGGCATCGACAACACGGTGGTGGTGTTTGGCAGTGCGCGCGTGCGCGACACCGCCGAGGCACAGGCGCAGTTGGCCAACGCCCAGGCCAGTGGCGACGCGGGCGCCATCGCCCGCGCACAGGCGCTGCTGCGCAACGCGCCGCATTACGAGCAGGCGCGCGAGTTTGCGCGCATCGTGGCGCGCTACAGCAAGGCCTGCCCGCCGAAAGACCAGTTGTTTATCTGCACCGGCGGCGGCCCCGGCATCATGGAAGCGGCCAACCGCGGTGCGCACGACGAGGGCGCGCTCAATGTGGGCCTGAACATCGCGCTGCCGCATGAGCAGGAAGGCAACCCTTATGTCACCCCGGCGCTGAGCTTCAAATTCCACTACTTCGCGCTGCGCAAGATGCACTTCATGATGCGGGCCAAGGCGCTGGTGGCCTTCCCGGGCGGCTTCGGCACGCTGGACGAGCTGTTCGAGGTGATCACCCTGGTGCAGTGCAAAAAGGCCAAGCCGGTGCCCATCGTGCTGTTCGGCAGCGACTACTGGAAGCGGCTGGTGAACTTCGATGTGCTGGTGGAAGAAGGCATGATTTCGCCAGAAGACATCCACCTGTTCGAGTACGTGGACGATCCGCAGGACGCCTGGGACTGTATTGCCCGGTTTTACGGGCTGGCGACGGGCTGAACCGAGCACCGGGGGGGGAACGAAGGGAAGTGGTGCGGAGCGCGCCTCAATAACCCCCGCCCAGCGCCTTGTACAAGGCCACTTCGCTTTGCCGCAGCGCCAAGCGGGACTGGCTCAGCGCCTGCTGGGTGGCAAACAGGGAGCGCTGTGCGTCCAGCAGTTCCAGAGAATTGGCCACACCGTTGCGAAACCGGAGATCGGCCAGGCGCAGACGCTCTGTTTCAGCCTGTGCTTGCTGCTGCTGGGCTTGAAGTTGCTCGGCCCAGCCGGTCCGCTGCGCGAGGGCATCGGCCACTTCGCGGAACGCGGTCTGGATGGCTTTTTCGTACTGCGCCACAGCGATGGTGCGCGCGGCCCGTGCCGACGCCAGGTTCGCCTGATTGCGGCCTGCGTCGAACAGCGGGAGCAAGGCCGATGGCGCGACCGAGAAGCCCCATGAACCGCTGTCAAACAGGCCGGAAAGCTGGTTGCTCACCGTGCCGAGACCGGCGGTCAGGGCAATGCGCGGAAAGAAGGCCGCACGCGCCGCGCCGATGCTGGCGTTGGCGGCAATCAGGGCTTGCTCGGCCTGGCGGATGTCGGCCCGGCGGGTGAGCAGGTCGGATGGAAGCCCGGCGGGCACCGGCTGCGCCACCGCACCGTCCACCGGGTCGGCTCGCCCCGGCAACAAGGCGGCAGGCGGCGTCTGGCCCAGCAGCAAGGTCAATGCGTTGAGGTCGAGCGCGCGGGCGCGCTGCTGCTGCGCCAGCGTGCTGCGCGCGGCGGCGGCCAGGCTCTCGGCCTGGCGCAGGTCCAGCGCGGAGCTGGCGCCCTTGTCCAGCCGCAGTTGCACCAGTCGCTGGGACTCCTCGCGCGAAGCCAAGGTCTGCTCGGTCAAGGCAAGCAAGGCTTCCTGGTTCTGCAGGCTCAGCCAGGCGCTGGCCACGGCCGCGACCAGGCTGGTCTGGGCCGCATCCCGCGCCGCCTCGGTGGCCAGGTATTGCGCCAGCGCTGCATCCTTGAGCGCCGCCACGCGACCAAAAAAGTCCAGCTCCCAGGCGCTGAGGGCCAGGCCCGCCGTGTAAGTGCTGCTGATGTCGCCGCTGGCGGTGGGCTGGCGGTTGCCTGCGGCGCTGAGGCTCAGCGTGGGGAACTGGTCGGCCCGGCGGATCTGCGCCTGCGCGCGCGCCTGCTCCAGGTTGAGTGCCGCCACACGCAGATCGCGGTTGTTCTGCAAGGCCAGGGTGATCAGCTCGCGCAAGCGGGCGTCGGTGAACACCATGTCCCACGCGGGCAAGGGCGCGCTCGCCGGGGCTGGGTCTGCCTGCCCGGGAAATGCCGCTGCTACCGGCGCGGCCGGGCGCTCGTAGGTCGGAACGAACGAACAACCCGCTAGGGCCAGCACGGCCAGGGTCAGTGCACCGCGATGACGGTTCAAAGATGCATTCATCAGAAACTCCAGAGCGCACCTGCAGGGGAGCGGTGCAACGACAGAGGGGTAGTCCATCCAGGCGCACCGCGGAACGGGCTCCGCCCGGCCGCAGGTGCGGTCCCCCCGCGCAGCAGGGGGGAAGACGCGCAGCGGCGCAGGGGGGTATTCATATCAATGAACACCGTGCCCGGCAGCCTGCTCGGCATCGTGCCTGCGCTGGCGCTCGCTGCCCTTGAACAGCGTGCGAACCACCACAAAAAACACCGGCACAAAAATCACCGCCAGCACGGTGCCGGTCAGCATCCCGCCGACCACGCCGGTGCCGATGGCGCGTTGGCTGGCCGAGCCCGCCCCGGTGGCCAGGAACAGTGGCAACACCCCCAGCGTGAACGCCAGCGAGGTCATGATGATGGGGCGAAAACGCAGGTGGGCGGCGGCCAGCGCCGCCTCCACCACGCTCTTGCCCTGCGCCTGCAGGTCTTTGGCGAACTCGATGATCAGGATCGCATTTTTGGCCGACAGACCGATGATGGTGATCAGCCCGACCTGGAAGTACACGTCGTTGGCATAGCCTCTGAGCAAGGTGCCCAGCAGCACACCGATCACGCCCAGGGGCACCACCAGAATCACCGCCACCGGGATGGTCCAGCTCTCGTACAACGCGGCCAGGCAGAGGAACACCGCCAGGATGGCAAAGGCGTACAGGATCAGCGCCTGCGAGCCGGCCAGTTTTTCTTCGCGCGACTGGCCCGTCCACTCGAAGCCAAAGCCTTGTGGCAGTTGGGCGGCCATGGCTTCCATCTCGGCCATGGCCTGGCCGGTGCTCACGCCGGGTGCGGCGCTGCCGCTGATGCGCATGGACGGATAGCCGTTGTAGCGCACGGTCTGCATCGGGCCATTGACCCACTGCGTGCGGGCAAACGCCGACATCGGCACCGCCTGCCCGGCGCTGTTGTTGACCGTCACGCGCAGCACGTCCTCGGGCTGCATGCGCGCTGGGGCATCGACTTGCACCACCACCCGCTGCAGGCGCCCGCTGCTGGGAAAGTCGTTCACATAGGCCGAGCCCAGCGAGATGCCGATGGCGGCGCTGATGCTGTCAAAGCTCACGCCCAGCGCGTTGGCCCGGTCGCGGTCGATGTCGATCTGCAATTGCGGCGCATCTTCCAGTCCGTCCGGCCGCACCTGGGCCAGCAGCTTGTTCTGGGAGGCCATGCCCAGCATCTGGTTGCGCGCCGCCAGCAAGGCTTCGCGACCCAGCCCGGCACGGTCCTGCAGGCGAAACGCAAAGCCGGAAGACGATCCCAGCTCGGGAATCGGCGGCGGGCTCAGCGGGAAGATGAAGGCATCGCGGATCTGCGACAAGGCACCGAAGGCACGACCGGCCAGCCCTTGCGCATCGCTACCGGGCGCGGTGCGCTCGCTCCAGTCCTTGAGCGTCACAAAGGCGAGTGCCGCGTTCTGACCCTGGCCTGAAAAGCTGAAACCCAGCACGCTGACCATGTCTTCCACCTCGGGCTGCTTCAACATGAAGCCCTCGACCTGCTGCATCACCGCCAGCGTGCGCTCCTGGGTGGCGCCGGGCGGCAGTTGCACGTTCACCAGCACACGGCCCTGGTCTTCGTTGGGCAGGAACGAGGTGGGCAGGCGGTTGTAGACCACGGCGGCGGCGCCCACGATGGCCAGGTACACCACCAGCGAGCGGCCCGCGCGCGGCAGCAAGGCCGCCACGCCGCGCTCGTAGGTCTTGGCGGTGCGCGAGAAGCCCCGGTTGAACCATCCGAAGAAGCCGGTCTTGGCATGCGCATGACCGGCCTGCACCGGCTTGAGCAGCGTGGCGCACAGCGCGGGCGTGAGCGAAAGCGCCATGAAGGCGGAGAAGGCGATGGAGATGCCCATGACGGCTGCAAACTGGCGGTAAATGTTGCCCACCGAACCGCTGAAGAAGGCCAGCGGCACAAACACCGCGATCAGCACCACCGTGATGCCGATGATGGCGCCCGAGATCTGCGTCATGGCCTTGCGGGTGGCCTCCAGCGGCGGCAGCCCCTCCTCGCTCATGATGCGTTCGACGTTTTCCACCACCACGATCGCGTCGTCCACCACGATGCCGATCACCAGCACCATGCCGAACATCGTCAGCACGTTGATCGAGAAACCCAGCGCCAGCAGCGCGGCAAAGGTGCCCAGCAAGGCCACCGGCACCACCACCGTGGGGATCAGGGTGTAGCGCCAGTTCTGCAGAAACAGGAACATCACGAGGAACACCAGCGCCACCGCCTCGGCCAGGGTGATGGCCACCTGCTGGATGGAGATCTTCACGAACTCCGAGCTGTCGTAGGGCACGGCCCACTTCATGCCCTTGGGAAAGAACTTCTCCAGCTCGGCCATCTTGGCCTTGACCGCGTCGGCGGTGGCCAGCGCATTGCCGCTGGGTGATAGCTGCACGCCGATGCCGGTGGAGGGTTTGCCGTTGAGCCGCGCCGAAGTGGCATAGGCCTGTGCGCCCAGTTCGATGCGCGCCACGTCTTTGAGGCGCACGGTGGAACCATCGGGGCGCGCGCGCAGCACGATGTTGCCGAATTGCTCGACGCTGCCCAGTTGTCCGTTGACCACCACGGTGGCGGCGATGCTCTGGCCCGCCACATTGGGCAACGCGCCGATTTCACCGGCCGAGACCTGGGCGTTTTGTGCACGGATGGCGGCCACCACCTCGGCCGTGCTCAGGTTCAGGCCGAGCAGCTTGGCCGGGTCGATCCAGACGCGCATGGCGCGCTCGGTACCAAAAAGCTGCGCCTGGCCCACACCGGGCAGGCGCTGGATCTCCGGCACCACGCTGCGCGAAGCGTAGTCGCCCAGCGCCACCGGGTCCCAGGCCGGGTCGTCGCTGGAGAGGATGGTGAAGAGCAGGAAGTTGCTGCGCGCCTTGTCCACCCGCACGCCCTGCTGCGTCACCGCGGCGGGCAGCCGGGGCGTGGCGCGCGCCAGCCGGTTTTGCACGTCGACCTGCGCCAGGTCGGGATCGGTACCGGGCTCGAAGCTCAGCGTGATGGCCCCGGTGCCGTTGGCCTGCGCCACCGCCTCCATGTAAATCAGGCCGGGCGAGCCGTTCATTTCCTGCTCGATGACCGAGAGCACGCTGTCTTCCAGCGTTTTGGCCGAAGCACCCGGGTAGGTGGCGTTGATGACGATGGACGGCGGCGCCACCGGCGGGTATTGAGAGATCGGCAACTGCGTGATCGACACCGCCCCGGCGACCATGATGAACAGCGCGATCACCCATGCAAAGATGGGGCGCTCGATGAAGAATCGGGCCATCCGGATTACTCCTTGGCCGCCGCTGCAGCAGGCGCAGCGCCCGGCGGCGACCAGGGCACGGGCTTGACCGGTGTGCCCGGCGGCAGCATGGCGATCTTCTGGAAGCCGTCCACCATCACCTGCTCGCCGGTCTTGAGCCCGTCCAGGATGACCCAGCGCCCGTTCTGCTGGCCGCCCACCTTCACAGGGCGCTGCTCGATCACGCCCTCGGCCGAAACCACACGCACCGAGTCGCCCTGCGCCGAGCGGGTGACCGCCTGCTGCGGCAAGGTGATCGCATCGCTCGCCTGGGCCTGCTGAAGCCGCACCCGCACATACAGCCCCGGCAGCAGCGCACCGTCGGGGTTGGGCACCTCGGCGCGCAGCGTCACCTGCCCGGTGGCGGGGTCCACGCTCAGGTCGGAAAACAGCAGGCGGCCCGGCTTGTCGTACTCGGAGCCGTCCTCCAGCACCACCCGCACCACCGCCGCCT
This sequence comes from Hydrogenophaga sp., assembly GCA_036746335.1. Taxonomy (GTDB): domain Bacteria; phylum Pseudomonadota; class Gammaproteobacteria; order Burkholderiales; family Burkholderiaceae_C; genus Hydrogenophaga. The sequence goes on from DAIOEI010000010.1 coordinate 13,021, forward strand.
CGTCGCTGGTGGCCTTGAGCTGGCCACTTTGCAGGGCTCTTCGCAGCGCCAGGGCCTCGGAGGCCGACTGGGTGAAATTGACAAACAGCGGGTTGACCTGCTGGATCAGCGCCAGCTGTGTGGCCTCGCCCTGCCCCACCAGCGCACCTTCGGTGACCAGCGCACGGCCGATGCGGCCCGAAATGGGCGCGGTGACCGTGGCGTAGTTCAGGTTGATCGTGGCGGTCTGGACGGCCGCACTGGCCGCGGCCACATCGGCTTCAGCGGCTTTCTGGGCCGCCACAGCGTTGGCGTATTCTTGCTGGCTGACCGCATTTTCTGCCACCAGCGGCTTGTACCGTTCTACCAGCGCCCGGGCGTTGCCCTGGTTCACCTCGGCCCGCGCCTGAACGGCTTTGGCGCTTTGGAGGCTGGCCTGGTAAGGCGCGGCGTCGATGCGAAAGAGCACCTGACCGGCTCTCACATCACTGCCTTCGCGGAAGCTGCGCTGCTGCAGGATGCCCGGCACCCGCGCCCGCACCTGCGCCATCCGCGAGGCTTCCAGACGCCCCGGCAACTCGGTCTGCAAGGCCACATCCCCAGGCGCCACCGTCAACACACCCACCTCGGGCGGCGGGCGTTGTCCGCTCCCGGCGGCGGAACCGGGAGCCGGGGCCTTCGACGGCCCGCAGGCCGACAGCACGACCGCCAGGGCCAACCAGCAGGGTGCGGCGCAGAACCAGCCGGGAATGCGCCGCACGGGCGCCGGAGAAACGGGAAGCATCGTCATGAAAATACCTCGCAGGCGGCGAAGAGGACCCAAAAATGCGGAGATGCAGGTCGCCGGAACGGTTCAGCACAAACCGGGCCAAGCCCCTGAAAAGAGCGCGAGTATACATACACCCATGAATGTATGTATATTTAAAGGGTTACTGATTCTTGAGAGCCCTTGATGGTCCGTCGCACCAAGGCCGATGCCCAGGCCACCCGCCATGCCCTGCTGGACGCTGCCGAGCAGCTGTTCCAGCGTCGCGGCGTCTCGCGCACTTCGTTACACGACATCGCCACGGCCGCAGGCACCACCCGCGGCGCCATCTACTGGCACTTCAAAGACAAAGCCGATCTGTTCAACGCGATGATGGAGCGCGTGACCTTGCCGCTGGAGGAAACCCTCGCCTGCACCGGTTCCCGGGCGCAAGAACTGGACAATCCGCTGCAAGCACTGCGGTTGTCCATGCTGCAAGCCCTGCACAAGACCGCCCACGACGAACAGACCCGCCGCGTGTTCGAAATCGCCACGCACCAGGTGGAATACAACGAGGAGATGAGTGCGGTGCGAGAGCGCCACCTGCAGGTGCGCAACACCTGCGTGGGCATGACCCAACAAGCGCTGGAAGCCGCTCTACTCAAGCAGGGCGTGCGCCTGCAAATACCCTCTCCGACCGCAGCGCTGGGGCTGCATGTGATGATCGACGGCCTGATCCAGAACTGGTTGCTGGACCCGACGGCTTTCGATCTGATGGAGAACGGCCAACAGGTGCTTGATGCCTACCTGGCCGGTCTGGGTTTCACGGTGCCGGACGCTCCGGCACCATGCCTTCGGGTTCCGGGGCTCGAGACGGCAAACGCAAGTGAAGTGCCGCCTGTGCCAGCAGGTTCGCCGAAACCGGCGCGGTCACAAAAACAAACAGCGTGATCAGCAACTCGGCCACACCGAGCTGCCCTTGTGACCAGCCCAGCAGCAGCGAAGCCAGCAGCACACCACCTACACCCAGGGTGGACGCTTTTGTGGGCGCATGCAGGCGCATGTAGAAGTCGGGCAGTCTCACCATGCCAATGGCGCCCACGAGCAGGAAAAATGCCGCCAGAACGATCAGGGCAGCTGCCGTCCATTCGATGATGGGGTTCAGGGTATCCATGTTTTCACTCCACCACGTCGCCACGACTGAGGTAACGCGCCAGCGCCACCGTGCCCACAAAGCCCAGCAGGGCCACGATCAGAGCCGCCTCAAACAGCAGCGGTGTCTGCCAGCGCAAGCCCAGCATCACCACCAGCGCGACCAGGCTGAGGTAGAGGGTGTCCAGCGCCAGCACCCGGTCGGCCACGGTGGGCCCGAGGATCAGGCGCCAGCCGCACAGCAGCAGGCTCAGGGTCACGGCACCAATGCCGATGGTCAGGGCAAAGTCCAGCACGCTCATGCCAGGTCCTCCACGCCGCGGCGGAAGATGGACAGCAGCGGCGCTTCGTAGCGCGCCTTCATGTCGGCCACCATGCCCTCTGCGTCGTCACAGTTCAGGGCGTGCACCCAGATGCAATGGGCGTGTTCGTCCACCACCGCCGAGACGGTGCCCGGCGTCATGGTGATGATGCTGGCAAAAAGTGCGTTCACCCGGTGGTGCTCGCTCGCCAGCGGCACCCTCAACCAGGCAGGTTGTGGTCGGCTCATCGGGCCCAGCACCAGCTTGGCGACGGTGATGTTGGACAGGACGATGTCCCACAACACCACCAGGGTCAGCCGGATCGCTGCTGGCCAGTGGATCGGACTGCCCACATGCAAGAGACCGGTGAGCATGCGCGGCACGATCAGGCCGATCAAACCGGCTGAGATCAGGTGCACCGGCTCCAGGCTGCGTGAGAGTGCCAGCCAGGTGGCAGCCAGCAGCAACGACAGCACCGGGTGATCGAACCAGCCACGACGGCGGTCCACGGTATCGGATTTCATGGTTGCTTCTCCTGCGTGGAAGGGGTTTGCGCTGGTGCAGGCAACACACGCTGACCGTCATAGGGTCGCGTTGTGGAGCGACCGGGCGCGTCGGCACCCAACACCGCCCGCACATAGTTTGCGGGCACCGAAAGCTGGGCCGCAGCAGCGTCGGTGTAGCGTTTGACCGGCGAGGCCAGCACCGCCAGCGCCACCGTCAAGGCCATGAAGGCCCAGACCGGCAACAGCAGGCGAACACTGGTCCCCGAGGAACCCACTCCGGCAGCGGGCTGCACATGCCAGAACACGATCACACCGGCCCGCGCAAGACCCACAATGGTCAGGAAGCCCACCAACAGCACCACGCTCCACACCCAGGCCTGGGCCGGGAGACCCGAGCTCGACTCCAGCACCATCAGCTTGCCCAGGAATCCTGGCAGCGGCGGCAGGCCTGCGGCCGATGCGGCGCCAAACAGCATCATCACGCCCAACAGCACCGGCTCGCGCACCGCATGAGCGGGCTGCAGCTTGTCGTGGGTGTCGCCGCGCTGTGCAGCCATGAGCTCCACCAGAAGGAACAGGCCTGCAATCACCAGCGTGCTGTGCAGCGTGTAGTACAGCGCAGCCGAAAGCGTCTCGGGCGTGAACAGGCCCACTGCAGCGAGGATGGTGCCCACAGACGAGACCGTGAGATAGGCCACGAGCCGCCCCATGGTGTGCGCCGCCAGCGCACCCAACACCCCCAGGGCGCTGGTGGCCAGCGCCAGGGGCAGGAGCCAGTCGGCCACCGCCAGCGCAGCCGGGCCGGCTTCGGTCCCATACAGTTGCCAGTGCACGCGCACGATGCTGTAAACACCCACCTTGGTCATGATGGCAAACAAAGCCGCCACCGGGGCACTGGCTGCGGCGTAGGTGCCAGGCAGCCAGAAGTACAGCGGCAACATCGCGGCCTTGAGCCCGAACACCACCAGCAACACCAGCGCTGCCGCCCGGGCAAACACCAGCTGGTCGCCCTGCAACAAGGCCAGCCGCTGACCCACATCGGCCATGTTCAGTGTCCCGGTGGCGGCATAGACCAGCCCCAGGCCAATCAGGAACAGGCCAGAGGCGACCAGGTTGAGCACCACATAGTGCACACCCATGCGGAAGCGCTCTCGCCCCTGGCCGTGCACCAGCAGCACATAGGAGGCGATGAGCAACACCTCAAAGAACACGAACAGGTTGAACAGGTCACCGGTCAGGAAGGCGCCGGCCAGACCCATGAGCTGGAACTGGAACAGCGCATGGAAGTAGCGCCCGCGCTGGTCCCAGCCGCCGCAGGCGTACCACAGCACCGGCACGGCAACCAGACTGGTCAGCAACACCATCAGGGCCGAGAGGCGGTCCACCACCATCACGATGCCGTAGGGTGCTGACCACTCCCCCAGGCGGTAGACCAGCAACTCGCCACCCGCCGCGTGCTGCACCAGGCCCACGGCCATGAACAGCCCCAGCCCGGCCGAACCCAGGCTGATGCGACGGCGCCAGCGAAGCGCCGCGTCGTCGTGCGCACCACCCTGCCCGGCCAAGCCACCCTGGTCACCGATCAGCAGCAACACCACGGCCGTGAGCATCGGCAACACCACCGACAGCACCGGTGCATGTTGCAACCAGAAAGTCATCACAGCCTCGATCATGCGCGCGGCCCTCCGGGGTCGCGGCCATCCACATGGTCGCTACCACTCTCATGGCGGCTGCGAAGCGCCAGCTCGATCACAAAGCCGGTGGTCGCAAAGCCGATCACGATGGCGGTGAGCACCAAGGCCTGAGGCAGCGGGTCGGCAACAGGTCCTTCACCCACCAGCACCGGTGCAGCATTGGTCCACAACCGTCCCATCATGAAGAGAAATACGTTGACGGCATAACCAAACAGCGACAGGCCCAGCACCACCGGGAAACTGCGGCCGCGCAGCATCAGGTAGATGCCGGTGGCGGTGACCATGCCCACCCCCGTGGCCAGAAGGAATTCCATGCTCATGATTGACTCCGATTCGGTGTGGTGGCCACGGGCACCTCGCGCGAGGCCTGGCCCAGCACCGAGAGCGTCAACAAGGTGCTGCCCACCACCGTGAGGTAAACCCCCAGGTCGAACAAGGCGGCGGTGGCCAGCGGCAGTTCACCCAACAGCGGCACATGCGGGTGACCATAGGCACTGGTGAGGAAAGGCCGACCTAGCACAAAGGCACCCATTCCGGTCAGACCGGCAATGCCCAGACCGGCTCCGATCCAGCGCACAAAGCGACGACCCCCATTGGCGTGCAGGAACTGCTCGGCCCGAGCCTGCCCCAGCGACATGAATTGCAGCACCAGCGCCACGGCGG
>DAIOEI010000011.1:0-3933 GCA_036746335.1 Hydrogenophaga sp.
CGTACACCGCCAGCGCTGCGGCATCCTGCACAAAGATGCCGGGCTGGCCGCTGGTGCCCGAGCTTTCCCAGACCAGGTAGCGCCCCAGATACGGGTCGCCGATGCGCGCGGGGTCGGCGGTGAAGGCCTGCAAGGCGGGCAAGCTCAGTTCGGGGTCGGTCACCCAGTCGGCAAAGCGGTGCATCAGCTCGTCGCGGTGCACCGGCGCCAGGGTGGTCAGCGCCGACATGTCGTCGGGCAAACCCTGCAGCCGCTCGCGGTAGAGGCGGGAACCCGCGCGGGCGTGGGTCAGCAGGGCGGCCACCCGCTGCCGCTGTACCGCTTGCAATTGCGCCGCATCGGCCCGCCCCAGCGCGACCACGCTGGCAGACGCCCCAGCCAGTTGCAGGGTATCCATCACGGTGGGCATGTGGTCTCCTCTCCGGGGCCCGCCTGCCGCCCGTGCAGCACGGGAAGCGGGAGCCTTCAGACCATCGTAGACCGGTGTGGCCGCGCGCGCTTGTGCTGGATCAAACCGGGCGGCGAAACCGCCCGATCAGGGCGCGACCGAGCCGGGCTCGGGCAGCGCGGGGGCCGCCACCGCATGGACGCTGCGATCGCGCGCCAGCAGCATGTACATGGTGGGCACCACAAAGATGGTCAGCAGCGTGCCCAGGCTCATGCCGCCGACGATGACCCAGCCGATCTGCTGGCGGCTCTCGGCCCCGGCGCCGGTGGCCAGGGCCAGCGGGATGGCGCCCAGCACCATGGCGCCGGTGGTCATGAGGATGGGGCGCAGGCGCAGCGCGGCCGATTCTTTTACTGCGTCGAGTTTGCTTCTGCCCTGCTCGCGCAACTGGTTGGCAAATTCCACGATCAGGATGCCGTGTTTGGTGATCAGGCCCACCAGGGTGATGAGCCCGATCTGGCTGAACACGTTGAGCGTGCCGCCGGTGAGCTTGAGCGCGAGCAGCGCGCCCAGCATCGACAGCGGCACGCTGAGCATGATGATGAAGGGGTCCACAAAGCTCTCGAACTGCGCGGCCAACACCAGGTAGATGAACAGCAGCGAGAGCGCGAACACAATGGCCAGCGAGCCCGAGGAGTTTTTGAACTCGCGGCTCTGGCCGTTGAGGTCGGTGGTGTAGCCCGCGGGCAGCACCTCTTTGGCGATGCCGTCCATGATCTGCAGCGCGCTGCCCAGCGCCAGCTCGGGCGCGAGGTTGGCGGTGATGCTGGCGCTGCGGCGCTGGCCGAAGTGGTTCAGGTCGCGCGGCACCACCACCTCGCGCAGTTGCACGAGCGAGGCCAGCGGGATCATGGCGTCGCCCCGGCCGCGCACGAACATGCGGTCGATGTCTTCCGGCGTGCTGCGCTGCGCGCTGTCGGTCTGCACCACCACGTCGTACTGCTCGCCGCCGCGCTTGTAGCGGGTGACGGTGCGCCCGCCGAGCATGGTTTCCACCGTGCGGGCGATGGCGTCCACGCTCACGCCGGCATCGGCGGCGCGCTCGCGGTCCACGTCCATGCGGATCTCGGGTTTGTTTAGGCGCAGGTCGGTGTCCACCTGCACGAAGCCGGGGTGCTTGGCCATTTCGTCCTGGAAGCGGCGCACGGTGCGCGAAAGGTTTTCGTAGCTGTCGCTGGTGACGATCACGTAGTTGATCGGCCGCTCGCGAAAGCCCTGGCCCAAGGATGGCGGCGTGATGGGGAAGGCGCTGATGCCGGGCAAGGCCGCCAGCCGGGGGGTGATCTCGCGGGCGATCTCCTGCGTGCTGCGCTCGCGCTCTTCCCAGGGGGTGGCGCGTAAAAACACGCGGCCTTGCGCCACCGTGGGGTTGCCGATGTTGCTGAAAATCCGGTCGAATTCGGGGTAGTCCTGGCCGATGCGCTCCACCGCCTCGGCGTAGCGGCGGGTGTAGTCCAGCGTGGCACCGTCGGGGCCATTGATGTTGACCAGGATCACGCCCCGGTCTTCCAGCGGCGCGAGTTCCTGCTTGGTGGTGCTGAACAGCCACCAGCTGCCAGCGGCGCTGGCGAGCATGACGCCCACCACCAGCCAGCGTGCGCCCAGCGCTGCGGCCAGCACGCGGCTGTAACCCCGGGTCAGGCCCACCAGCATGCGCTCCATGCTGCGGTCGAACCAGCCGGGATGGGGGTTGTGGCGCAGCAGCTTGCTGCTCATCATGGGCGAGAGCGTGAGCGCCACAAAGCCCGAGACCACCACCGCCCCGGCCAGCGCCAGCGCGAATTCGGCAAACAGGCGCCCAGTGCGCCCGGGTGTGAAGGCCAGCGGCGCATACACCGCAGCCAGGGTGAGGGTCATGGCCACCACCGCAAAACTGATCTCGCGCGCGCCCTTGATCGCCGCATCAAACGGCTTCATCCCCGCTTCGATGTGGCGGTAGATGTTCTCCAGCACCACGATGGCGTCGTCCACCACCAGGCCGATGGCCAACACCAGCGCCAGCAGCGTAAGCGTGTTGATGGAAAAGCCAAACAGCGCCATCAGCGCAAACGCCCCGATCAGGCTCACCGGGATCGTCACCAGCGGAATGATGGACGCGCGCACCGTGCGCAGAAACACGAAGATCACCAGCGCCACCAGCACCACCGCCTCGGCGATGGTGGTGTAGACCGCTTTGATGGACCGGTCAATAAAGACCGAGTTGTCGTTGGCAATCTCGACGTTCACGCCCTCGGGCAGGTCGGTTCGCACCTTGTCGAGCAGGCGGCGCACATCGGCAGACAGGTCCAGCGGGTTGGCCGTGGCCTGGCGGATCACGCCCAGCGAAATGGAGTCGCGGCCGTTCAGCCGCACCGAACTGCGCTCGTCGCGCGGGCCCTGCTCGATCCGTGCCACATCGCCCAGGCGAATCGGCACCCCGCCCACGTTGCGCAGCGAAATACCGCGAAACTGCTCAGGGGTCTGCAGATCGGTGGCGGCCGTCACGTTGAACTCGCGCTGGCTGCTCTCGATGCGGCCGGCCGGCACCTCCAGGTTGGAGCGGCGCAGCGCGTCTTCGACGTCTTGCACCGTCAGGCGGAAAGCCGCGAGGCGGTCGGGATCGAGCCAGATGCGCATGGCGTAGCGCCGCTCGCCGAAGATCCGCACATCGGCCGCGCCGGTGGCGGTCTGCAGCACCGGCTTGGCGATGCGGTTGGCCAGGTCGGAGAGTTCCAACCGGTCCAGCCGCTCCGAGTTCAGCGAGATCCAGACCACCGGAAAAGCATCGGCTTCCACCTTGGCGATCACCGGCTCGTCAATGCCCTGCGGCAGGCGCTGGCGCACGCGGCTGACCTTGTCGCGCACATCGGCGGCGGCGGAATCGGGATCGCGCTCAAGCTTGAAGCGAATGGTGATGTTGCTTTCTTCCTGGCGGCTGGTGGAGGTGATCACGTCCACGCCTTCAATGCCCGCCAGCGAGTCTTCCAGCGGCTTGGTGACCTGCGACTCCATCACCTCGCTGGACGCACCGGCAAACCGCGTCTGCACCGAGACGGTCGGTTCGTCGATCTTCGGGTACTCGCGCACCGTCAGCCCCTGGAACGAGACCCAGCCCACCAGCAGGATCAGCAGCGACAGCACGGTGGCAAACACCGGGCGGCGGACGGAAATTTCAGGCAGTTGCATGGTGTGTGCTCCTGGGCTTGGTCAACCGGCCTGGGCGGGCGCTGCAGCCGGTGTGGGGGCGGCGCCGGGCTGGCCACCGCCGCCCTGCCCGCCTGGCCGGCCGGGTCCGCCCGGTTGGCCCCCCGGGCCGCCGGGTCGGCTCATGTCGACGACGCGCACGGGCGTGCCGTCGCGCTGCAGGCGCTGCTGCCCGGCGACGACCACGGTGTCGCCTTCGGCCACGCCCTGCGCCAGTTGCACCTGCGCGCCGCGGCGCACGCCCAGCTGCACCTCGACCCGGCGCGAGACCAGCTTGGCGCCATCGCCCTCGCCTTCTTTGT
>DAIOEI010000011.1:4033-17335 GCA_036746335.1 Hydrogenophaga sp.
TGCACCTCGACCCGGCGCGAGACCAGCTTGGCGCCATCGCCCTCGCCTTCTTTGTCGAGCACGATCACATACTGTTTGCCGCCTTGCGGCACGATGGCCTCTTCGGGCACCACCAGGGCGGATTCGTTGGTGGAAAACACCGTGGTCACACGGGCAAACATGCCCGGGCGCAGTTCGTTGCCCGGCGAAGGCGGCAGCACGGCACGCACCGCAATCGAGCGGCCGTTGGCGTCCAGCAGCGGGTCGATGGCCTGCACCCGGGCCTCAAAACGCTGCCCCGGCAGGGCGTCCAGCTCCACACCCACACGCTGCCCCGCCGCCAGGCGACTCTGGTAGCGCTCGGGCAGGCGGAAATCGACCGTGAGTTGGGAGGTGTCCTCCAGGTTGACCAGATCGGCGCCGTCCTTGACGTATTCGCCCAGGTTGATGTTGCGCAGGCCCAGCGTGCCGTCAAACGGCGCCACGATGCGCATGCGCGCCAGCCGCGCCTGCGCCAGAGCCACCTGGGCCTCGGCCACCTGCAAGGCGGCGCGGCTTTCGTCGAGCACGCGTTGCGCCACAAAGGCCTGGGCCACCAATTCCTCGTTGCGCTTCAAATTTGCGCGGGCGATCGACAGCTGGGCCTGGGCCTGGCTGAGTTCGGCCTGTTGCAACACGTCGTCCAGCTGCACCAGGAGTTGACCCTTTCGAATTTTGGCGCCGTCGGTGAAGGCAATGCGGGCAATGCGCCCGCTGACTTCGGGCCGCAGCACCACGCTCTGGCGCGAGCGCAGCGTGCCCACAGCCTGCGCATCGTCTTGCAGCGCCACTGCTCGCACCGGGATGACCTCCACGCTGACCGGCCCACTGCCTGCCCGCCCGCCGGGCGCTCCCGGCGCACCGGGGCCACCGGGGCGCTGTGGGCCTGCGCCGCTGGCGGCGCCCGCCGTGGCCTCAGGCTTGGCAGCGCCGGGCGCGGCTTTCTGATACCACCAGGCGCCCGCGCTGGCCAGAGCAATGCCGCCAATGGCGACCCAGGTGGTGAGTGACTTGTTGGGCATGGGTTAGGTCCGTCCTGCTGATGGCTGCGGCCAGAAAGGAACGCGCCGACACGCAAAACCAATGTAACAGTCCCGATGCGCCAGGCGCGTGAAGCCTCCGAGAAACCCGACTCCAGCAGCCTCAGCCGGGCACCCCCCGGTTGGCCAGCGCATCGGCGCGCTCGTTGCCGGGGTCGCCCGCATGGCCTTTGACCCAGTGCCACTCGATCTGGTGTGGCCCGCCGTGCACCAGCGCATCCAGCCGCTGCCACAGCTCGGCGTTTTTCACCGGCTGCTTGGCGGCGGTCTTCCAGCCCTTGGCCTTCCAGCCGTGAATCCACTCGGTGATGCCCTTGCGCACGTATTCGCTGTCCAGATACAGCACCACATGGCAGGGCCGCTTGAGGGCCGCCAGGCCTTCAATCACGGCCTGCAGCTCCATGCGGTTGTTGGTGGTTTCGCGTTCGCCGCCCCACAGCTCTTTTTCATGGCCACCGGCCTTCAAAAACACCCCCCAGCCCCCTGGGCCGGGATTGCCTTTGCAGGCGCCATCGGTATAGATCACCACAGTGTTCAAAACAGCTTCTTTCTTGTCAATGTCGATTGGCTACGGAGACAGGCGCCGAACGGGCGGCCGCCCTGCGCGGTTTCCAGGCCGGGCCCAGCAGGCGCACACCGCGCACCCGCTTGACCGCCACCTGGAAATACACCGCTCCAAAAATCGGCCACCAGCGGGGCCCGGCGCCATCCATCCACTGGGTGCGCTGGAGCCACTGGTCGGTGCTCACCGCTGGGCGGTAGCAGCCATAACGCTCGGACTCCACCTCGAAACTGAGCAATCGCATCCAGTCGCGCAAGCGCCGCACACCGATGAACTCTCCGGCCTCGGGCAGGTACAGATCGGACAGTCTCATGGCAGAAATGCCCAGGCGCTGCGCCCACCGCGCCCGCCCCTGGCGCAACCCCCAAAGACTCACCGGATTGAAACCGGACAGGACCAAACGCCCCTCAGGCACCAGCACCCGCTCAACTTCGCGCAGCACGTGGTGCGGGTCTGCACTCAACTCCAGGGTATGGGGCAGAACCACCAAGTCCAGACTGGCTTGCGGAAAAGGCAATGCAGCCGCGTTGGTCACCAAGGCCACACGCGGACCAGCGGGCATCGCTGCGGCGCTCGGGTGCGATGTTTCCCCGTCACCGCCCTGAATATCCACATGCCCCGCTCCCTGCCAGGTCACCAATGCACCTTCGGCCGGTGCGCTTGGCTGCTGCTCGTCTTCGGGCAAGGCCAGCCAACGGTGGGGCATACGGTTGGCCTGTAAAGTCTGCAACTGCGGAAGGCCCAGTTGCAGCGCATTGAAACCAAATACATCGGCCACGGCAAGGTCAAACTGCGCCTGCTCCCAGGCCAGCAAATAACGGCCCGGTGGGGTCTGAAACCAGTCGGTCAAACTTATAATCGGTGAGGTCATGGCAAGGGCTTGAATCACGGGACTGGCGCAAGGTCAGACATCCCGCCCGGCTGTGGGACCGTACTCTACACGCCGCCCTTGATTGTTTGCTCCCCGGTATGACCCTGTTTCCCCTGCCCGCTTTCGACGACAACTACATCTGGGTGCTGCACGACGGCTGCCGGGCACTGGTCGTGGACCCTGGCGAGTCGGGCCCTTTGCTGCGTTGGCTGGCTCAAGAGCAGCTGCAGCTTGACACCATCTTGCTCACCCACCACCACCCCGACCACACCGGCGGCGTGGATGCGCTGCGTCTGGCCACAGGCGCACAGGTGTTCGGGCCGCAACGCGAGCGCCTGCCCGAGCCGGTGCAGCGTATGGGCGAGCCAGATAGCGTGCAGGCCCTGGGTCTGAACTGGCGTGTGATCGATGTACCCGGCCACACCGCCGGACACATTGCCTACCATTGCGACGCAGTGGACGGCTTGCCCCTGCTGTTCTGCGGCGACACCTTGTTTTCCGCCGGTTGTGGCCGTCTGTTCGAAGGCACACCGGCCGATATGCACCAGTCCCTGGGCAAGCTGGCGGCATTGCCTGGTGAAACCCAGGTCTGCTGCACCCACGAATACACCCTCTCCAACCTGCGGTTTGCGCTGGCGGTGGAGCCCGCCAACCAGGCCCTGTTGGCCCATGCGGCGCATTGCAAATCCCTTCGGGCGCGGAACCTTCCCACGCTGCCCAGCTCCATCCAGCTTGAACGCCAGATCAATCCTTTTCTTAGAACCGAGGTGCCTGAAGTGATCCTGGCTGCTTCCCGCCACGCAGCCCAGGAGCAGGTAGTGGGAACGCCGCTGGCACTTGATGGCGTGGCCGTACTGGCCCTGTTGCGCACCTGGAAGAATCAGTTCTCATGAGTTTGTCACCGTTGTCACTGCCTGTCTCTGCACCCTGGTTTCTTCGTTCGATCAAACACCACCGGAGCAACGCTGCTGGCGCTTCCCGCATGGCTTTGCTGTGCAGCTTGCTGCTCAGCGGTTGCGCCAGCGTGTCGCTGGACAACTACCAGCCGCCTGACGCAATCAAGGCCGCACAGGGCAACCGGCCTGCCCAGGCAAAACCTGCTGCGCCCGTGGCACCCGCAGCCAGCCCGATAGCACAAGGCGCGCCCTCCGAGGTCTACCGGGCGCCACTGAGCACGATTGGGGTGGACCCGAGCAGCCTGCCACCCATCAAACCGCTGACCGCGCCCATCGACCTGTGGGACCGCATCCGGCGCGGGCTCACAATGGCGGACCTGCAAGGCGACCTGGTGCGCGACCGGGAACAGTGGTACGCCAGCCGTCCTGACTACATCCAGCGCATGACCGAACGCGCCAACCGCTACCTGTTCCACATCGTTGAAGAGGTGGAGCGGCGCAATCTGCCCATGGAGTTGGCGCTGCTGCCTTTCATAGAAAGCGCTTTCAATCCGCAGGCCGTCTCCAGCGCTCGCGCAGCCGGCATGTGGCAGTTCATGCCCGCCACCGGGCAGTCATTTGACCTCAAACAGAACGCTTTTCGCGACGACAGGCGCGATGTGCTGGCCTCCACCAACGCCGCGCTGGACTACCTGGAGCAGCTTTACGCACGCTTTGGCGACTGGCACCTCGCGCTGGCGGCTTACAACTGGGGGCAGGGCAACGTCAACCGCGCCATCACCCGCAACCAGCAAGCAGGCCTGCCCACGGGATACAGCGACCTGACCATGCCGCTGGAAACACGCCACTACATCCCCAAGCTCCAAGCGGTCGAGAACATCATCGCCCGGCCCGGGGACTACGGCGTATCCCTGGCCAGCATTGGCAACCACCCCTACTTCGACACCGTCACGCTACAGCGCGACATCGACGTGACCCTGATCGCGCGTTTGGCCGAAGTCAACGAATCCGACTTCCGGGCCTTGAACCCTTCGATCCGGCAACCGGTGGTCATGGCCGCAGGCACGCCACAGATTCTGCTGCCCTGGGACAATGCCCAGCGTTTTGAGCAGCGCCTTGCGCAGCACACAGGTCCGTTGGCCAGCTGGACCGCCTGGGTGGTCCCCCGCACCATGAGTGCGGCCGATGCAGCCCGCCAGGTGGGCATGAGCGAGAGTGAACTGCGCCGCGTCAACAACATACCGGCACGCATGCAGGTGCGTGCAGGCTCCAGCCTCCTGGTGGTACGCCGGGGAGCCCATGACAGAGACGTGAGCGAGCGCGTGGCCGACAACGCTCAGATTGCCTTGCAGGCAGAGCCCAGCTCGCGCAGCGCGGTGGTGGTTCGCCGAGGCGACACCCTGGGCGGCTTGGCCAGCAAACACGGCGTTTCCCTGGCCAACCTGGCGCGCTGGAACGGCTTGAGTACCAAGTCAACGATCCGCGTCGGCCAGCGCCTGTCGCTTGGACCGCAAGCCGGCAACCGAAGCAACTCTGCAGCCAGCTCGCAGCGCAAAGCAACGGTCAAACCCAAAAAACGGGCGAGCAAGCCATCCAAGCAAAAGCGTTCCTGAGCACTCAGGCTCTGAAACGGGCCTTGGCAATCTGGGCGAACTCGTTGGTGAAGGTGCGTGCCAGGTCCAATCCCTGCAAGCTGGGCGTGTCCATGAATTTGGACAACATGCGCACCGCATTGGCCGGTCCTTGAGTGGGCATCAAACCGTCTGGCGTCCAGGCCTCTCGGGCGCGGCTGAATGCGGCCAGGTAGCGGGCCCGGTCACCCCTGAAATGGGTTTCGGGAACGGCTTTGATGATGTCTGACGGGCCGGCGGTCTGCAGCCACTTTAGCCCCCGCACCACCGTTGAAGCCATGGCCTGGGCCACCCGGGGGTTTTGTTCTACCCAATGCACTGGCGCACTCAGACAGGCCGCCGGCAAGGGGCCGCCAAACAGCTCGGCATTGCCGCGCACAGTGCGGGTGTCCACCAGCACCCGAAGATCGCCGCCCTGCTCCAGCTCGGTGATCACCGGGTCGGTGTAACAAATGGCGTCCACCCGCCCTGATCGCACTGCTGCTACCGCGCCGCTCGGGCTGGGCAAGGCCATGAAGTCCACATCATCCGGCCCCAAGCGGGCCTGAGCCAGCGCCAGGCGAGCTACCCTGTGGCTGGCAGAACCCAGCGCCACCACGCCCACCCGTCGCCCTTTGAGGTCGGCCAGCTGCCGCGATCCTGGCAGCGTGCGCGGAGAAACGCCCAGCACCAGTTGCGGCGTACGACCCTGCACCACGAAAGACTGAAACCATTGACCGCGCAGTTGCAAAGCGATGTTCTGCGAGTAGCCCGCTGCCAACACATGGGCGCCACCGGTGAGCACCGCCTGCAGCGCCTGGGCTGCATCTGGGTACTCACGTACCTTGACATGAACGCCTTCCTGGGCAAAGAAATCCATGTGGTCGCATACGCTCAGGGGCAACTGGCAAAAAGCGCTGAGATCGTCCACCGCAATGACCCATGGCGCCCCGGCCAAGGCGGGTTTGCGCGGCAAGGCGCGAGACCCTGATGCGCCTTGCTGCGAGTGGGCAGACGTGGTGCCAGCCAGACAAGCTGCTGACGCACACCAGCGCACCCAATCCCGGCGATTCCACATGTCCCGCTAGCCTCTCTGTAAACGGTGGTTATTCCGCAGAAAGCTTAGTCAAACGGGCTGCAGAGCGCATCGGGTTCACTCCCGAGCGGGTTTACACGGATCACTTCAAAAGTATCAGCGGCGGTCCACCAGCGCATGGGCGATGGTACCCAGATCGACGTATTCCAGTTCACTGCCCACCGGCACACCGCGCGCCAGGCGGGTGACGTTGACACCCCTGGCCTTGAGCGCCTGAGCGATCACATGCGCAGTGGTTTCGCCCTCGGCGGTGAAGTTGGTGGCCAGGATCACTTCACGGATCTGCCGCTCTTGCTCGACCTGGGTGTCTATGCGATCGAACAGCTTTTGCAAGCCAATATCGCGCGGACCCACACCGTCCAGCGGGCTGAGTTTGCCCATGAGCACAAAATACAGGCCCCTGTAGGCCCCGGTGCGCTCCATCGCCGCCTGGTCTGCGGGTGTCTCCACCACACAAAGCTGACTGCGGTCGCGCCGCGGGTCTTCACATGTCGGGCATACGGGTGTCTCGGTGAAGGTGTGGCACTGGGCACAGTGCTGCACCGTTGTACTTGCATGTTGCAAGGCCCTGGCCAGGCGCTGGGCACCCTCGCGGTCATGCTGCAACAAATGAAAGGCCATGCGCTGGGCCGACTTGATGCCCACCCCGGGCAGGCAGCGCAGGGCCTGCACCAGCAGCTCAAGAGAATGGGTTTCGGCCATCAGCAGTCAACGCTGCATCAGAAAGGAAACTTCATGCCACCCGGAAGTCCAGGCATACCGGCGGTGAGCTTGCCCATTTTTTCCTGTGTGGTTTCCTCGGCCTTGCGCACGGCGGCATTGAAGGCCGCTGCCACCAGGTCTTCCAGCATGTCTTTGTCTTCGGCCAGCAGGCTGGGGTCGATGGTCACGCGTTTGACGTCGTGTTTGCAGGTCATGAGCACCTTGACCAGACCCGCGCCGGACTCCCCAGTGACTTCAATGAAGGCCAGTTCGTCTTGCGCCTTCTTGAGGTTGTCTTGCATGGCTTGGGCCTGTTTCATCAGGCCGGCGAGTTGTCCTTTGTTGAACATACTTGTCCTTGGTTGGGTTTGAAAGGAAAAAATGAGCTTGCAGGCGGCAGTGTCAGCGCCCCTGCGCAGAGCCATCGCGGACGGATGGAGCGCCTGCGGAGGGCAGCGTCCCGCTGCGTGCGCTCGCTGCGCTGCGGGCGTTCTGGCTGATGGGGCCGGGCGGGGCCACCGCCTTCAAAGTTCCAGGCACGATTTTGCCGCCAAAGTCACGCATCATGGCCTGAACAAAGGGGTCTTCCTGAATGATGCGTTCGGCCTCCCGATCTCGCCGGGCCGCCTCGGCAGCCATTCTCAGTGCTGCAGAATCCTGAACCGGGCCCATCTCGACCGCCAACTGCACCTCATGCCCCAGCGTCTGCAGGGCGGCAGCCAAGCGCTCCCGGTTGCTGCCCTGCACGAGCGACTCCCGCTCCACACGCAAGAGCCAGCGCGTCTGGTCGTGCGCCATGAGTTGCGACTGCAAGGCAAGCTCGCGCACCAGTGCGGTCACGGCTTCGGCCTCCAGCAGTTGGGAAACCACCCCGAACCAGACATCGCCTTCGGGAGTGCAGACCAACGCGGGCAGTCGCGTCGAATCGCCAGGTTCGCGCAGCCTGTCAAGCCGGGAAGAGGGTCCGGGGTCCCGCACCGGAATGGCCACCACCCGTCGCGAGGTCTGCACACCCGCGTCGGGCGGCGGCTCTTCGGGCAAAGAAGCCCACGACCCGTCGTCGGCCTCATGTGGCTGCTCGACATCCTCCCGCTCGGGCGGGGTTGCAACCGGGGCTTGCCGTGGCGGTAACGCTCGGCCCGCTGGTGGGGGCGGCAACACCGATGTCGCTGCACCATGAGCTGGAACGGGCGCCTGCGCAGGAGCAGCACGGGCGGGTGCGACCGGCTCAGGTGCCGTTTTCAGGCTTTTTTTTTCCGCAGCGCCCGCGTCGGCTGGCTTGAAGGCCAGCAGGCGCAGCAGCACCATGGTAAGGGCCGCGTATTCATCGGGCGCCAGCCCCAGTTCGCCTCGACCGTGCAGACACAGGCTGTAGAGCAACTGGGTTTCGTCGGCGGGCATCCGGTGAGCCAAGCGTACGATTTCGGCTGCTTCCGGGTCGCCCTCGTCTGCCGTGCCATCGGGCACCGCCTGCCAGACCGCCATGCGCTGCAACACGCTGGTCATTTCTTCCAGCGTCGAGGCGGCGTTCAGCCCGTGGCTGCGCAGTGCGTCCACCGTGTCCACCACGGCCTTACCGTCGCCGCGCACCAGCGCATCGATCAGGCCCAGCACATGGCTGCGGTCCACCGCGCCCAGCATCTGGCGCACCGTAGCCTCCTGCAACTGGCCACCGCCGAAGGCAATCGCCTGGTCGGTCAACGAGAGCGCGTCTCGCATGGACCCGCGCGCAGCGCGCGCAATCAGGCGCAACGCCAGCGGTTCGGCCGGCACGCTTTCTGCCGCCAGCACCTGCACCAGGTGATCCAGCACAGTCTCGGGCGCCATCGGCCGCAGGTTGAACTGCAGGCAGCGCGACAGCACCGTGACAGGCACTTTTTGTGGGTCGGTCGTGGCGAGCACGAACTTCAGGTACTCGGGCGGCTCTTCCAGCGTCTTGAGCATCGCGTTGAATGCGTGCCCGGTGAGCATGTGCACCTCGTCGATCATGAAGACCTTGTAGCGGCCCTGCACCGGTTTGTAAACCGCCTGCTCCAGCAACGACTGCACCTCGTCCACGCCGCGGTTGGAGGCGGCATCGAGCTCGGTGTAGTCCACAAAACGGCCCGAGTCGATATCGGTACAGGCCTGACACACGCCACACGGCTCGGCAGTGATGCCGCCTTGCCCGTCCGTGCCCAGGCAGTTGAGCGACTTGGCCAGAATGCGCGAAACGGTGGTCTTGCCCACGCCGCGCGTGCCAGTGAACAGGTAGGCATGGTGCAGCCGCTGCGTAGTCAATGCATTCGTCAAGGCCCGCACCACGTGCGACTGCCCCACCATTTCGGTGAAGTTGCGCGGACGGTATTTGCGGGCCAGAACGACGTAAGACATGCGTTCGATTCTAAGCGGCCCCCCTGGGCCACCATGGGCTCTTACCCGATGACGTACCCGATGGCACCCGGCCGCATCGCCTACAATCGACGGTGACGGGCCTTCCCGCATGGTGAAGCGGCCAACCGGGTCAGGTGGGGAACCAAGCAGCCCTAACTGTGGAGTCAGTGCCGGGGTCAAGGCTCGTCACCTTATTCGTGTTTTTCGAGGCACCGCCAGGGCCAGCCGACCGCTGGATTCTGCCGCCGGTACCCGCGCCTCGACTGACCGCCTGTAGGGTCCAGCGTGGTGCGTCAAAACACCCGTGTCACCACAAACCCCCGCGCCTTGAGCAGCGCTGGCAAGCCCTGCGGACCCACCATGTGCAAGGCGCCGGCGGCGGCAAACACGCTCGGGTCTGCGTGCAGCCGCTCAATGGCATCGGCCATGCCGGGATTTCGTCCGTCCACCAGGCGGTCGTAAGCCTCGCGCTCGGTGGGGGTGTTCACGCAGTCGCACCAATCCGCGTAGGTTTCCAGGTCGCTCAGGTTGCTGGTTTCCCAGGCGTGAACCAGCCGCTCCAGGCTGCGCGCCGCTACAGGGCGCTGCAGCTCGGCCAGGGTCTGGCGCACCAGCTTCGCAGCTTCTTCGTCATTGCGAGCCATCAACGCCGACAGCTGCGTCTGCACCGACTCCAGCCCCACCACCGGGCGCTGCACGCGCAGACTGCGCATCAGCAGCACCGACTCGGCACCGTACAGCGGAAACAGGCCCTGGCGCTGCGCCTGGGCCACCGCCAATTGCATCACATGCATCTCCGCAGCGCCCTGCTCCAGATCGGCCTCCGGCAGGCACTCGGCCGCCCAGGCGGTGCGCAGCGACTGCAACAGGTCTGCTGGCAGCGCGCGCGGCGGCCCCTGCATCGCCCCGCGCAGCGCACCCAGCACCGCCGGGTCGGTGACGTTGATCTCCAGTGCCAGTGCGCCGGTGCGAAACAGCGAAGCCTCGGTACGCGGACCCAGCGCAAACCACTCGGGCCGCCCGGCATGGAGGGTGCCGTAGAGGTAGGAATCGCGCCCGTCTCGGCTGATGCGCCAGAGGAAACCACGGTCGGTGGCCTGCTGCTGGGCATTTTGCATCAGCTCGCGGCTGGGGGTTTGGGCCTGGGGTGGGCAAGTGGCGCCTGCCTTTGCATCGGCCAAAACCGCCGAGCTGCCGAACAGGGCACCAGACGCCAACGCCAGAACCACCCACCAACGATACATCGTGTTCATAGACTGCCGCTTAAAAAACCGCATTTTTCCCAGCATGCACGCCGCCAGGGGCCGTACCTGGAAGACGGTACATCAGCCGGATATTGCTGCCGACACGGTGCTTTTGTGGCCGACCCGATGTCATTTGCCCATGTGGTTCGGTCAACCCCATGTTCCCGAACCCGCGTCCATGTCTTCGGGTCGCTTTCAAGCCGGCCGATCGAATGCTGGAACCTCCCCGCCCAGCAATGCGCTGACGGTCGAGGTGGACAGCGGCTTGGTCACGAATCCTTTGATGATGTCCATGGAGCGGGCCCGATCCCAGTCAGCTGGCGAACCGGAAGAGGTGAGCATGACCAACACCAAGCTGGGCTTGTCGGAGATCAGCGGCGCCGCTCGTTCGGCCATTTCAAATCCGGACATTGAAGGCATGTTGATGTCCAGGAAGATGCAGGTTGGCTGGCGCAACTCGTCGGTACGGAAGAACTCCAGAGCCTCTTGTCCGCTCATGAAGATCAGGATTTCGCCAGTAAACCCTGTTCGACGGATCATGATCTCATGAAACACGTTGTCGGCCTCGTTGTCGTCCACGAGGATAAAGCGCTCAAATGCTGTCATGACCATCTCTCCGTGGGGGTGTCGGTGGGGTGAGTTGGCAGCTCCAGTTCAAAGCAACTGCCTTGGCCTGGCTGAGAACTTACCCTGATCGCGCCTTGGTGCAGCTCTGCAATGCGCCGGCAGATCGAGAGCCCCAGTCCAGAGCCTGCGAATTCACGTTTGTTGTTCAGCCGGGTGAACAGCTCGAAGATCTTTTCTGTCTGATCGGCGGGGATACCAATGCCGTTGTCAAAAACCCGCAAACAGATCGTACCGTTGGGTCCCCCTGCTGTGGTGACTCTGACCACAGGCTTGCGGTCCTTCGGGCAGAACTTGATGCCATTGGCGACAAGGTTCTGGAGCAAGATGCGCAGCAAGGTGGCGTCGCCTTGCACAACGTGAAGCTGTTCAAACGTCAGCATGGCACCGGTCTGCTCCAGTGCCGAGCGCAGGTCGTCCCGCACATGGCTGGCCAACAGATTCATGTCCACGTTGGCAAGGGTCAATGCGTGGCGGTCCAGCACCAGCAACTCGACCAAGTCGTTCAGCAGCGTTTTGAGGCGTTCGCTGCCCTCCATCACAAACTTCAGGTATCTCTCTGACGTGGAGCCCGAGTCCTTCTGGTCTTCCGCCAGAAGCCCGGCGAAGTTGTGAATGGTGTTGATGGGTTCACGAAGATCGTGAGAGACGATGTGGATGAATCGTTGTAACTCCAGTGTTTTGTGCTCCAGCTGTTCGACGGTGGCTTGCAAGCTCAGTTCGCGATGCCGGATGGCCTGGATATCGTGGGCGCGAACAACCACGCCAGACACTTTTCCCATGTCGGTTTTTACGGGCAGATAGCTGACCTCCACCATGCGAGGGCCCTTGCCCGGGAAATCGATTTCGACTTCGTAGGCAACTTCTTCACCGTTCAATGCCTGATCAAAATAGGGTTTGACCACGGCGTTGAAAACGGCGTCTCCCATCAGCTCTGGAATACGGCGACCGACAATGTCGTTCTCGGTCTTGGCCCAATAATCCAGATAACAGCGGTTCACAAAGCGGTACCGGTAGTCGGTATCGACGAAAGAGAGCAAATCGAGCCCAGCAGCGGTCAGCGCGGTCTGAACTTCCGCCACGCCGACTGCTTCTTTTTCGCGCTGCGCCTCTTGCTCGCGGCGTTGTGCGTCGTGCTCCATCAAAGTCAGCACCAGTTTGGCAAGCGATTGCAAGGCCGACCGCTGGGTACCGCTGAGGGTGCGCGACTGCTGGTCGATCACGCAGACCGTTCCCAGAGCGTACCCGTCGTCGGTCACGATGGGCGCCCCGGCATAAAAGCGAATGTCTGGCTGGTCTGTGACCAAGGGGTTGTCATGGAATCGGATATCGCTCAAAGCGTCGTTCACGACCATCACCTCCTCGGGGTGGTGGATGGCGTGCGCGCAGAAAGCCAGCTCCCTGGCCGTCTGGGCGGCCTCCAGGCCAACACGGGACTTGAACCACTGGCGATCTTCGTCAACCAGCGAGATCAGCGCAATCGGTGTTTCACAAATGGCCGAGGCCAAGGACGTGATGTGGTCATAGGCCTCCTGGGGCAGGGTGTCCAGCACGCCAAGGGAGTGCAACCTCTCCAGTCGGTGGGTTTCGTTGGGTGCGGGTGGGGCAGCCTGCATAAAAATCGTGTGAAGAAAACAGGAAATTTATATCACCGACCGAAGCATGCATGCGGTATGCGCGTTCCAACCGGCGCGATCCGTTGCATTGTGTTCGCTGAAACACGAACGCAAACGCAAAAAACAACGCTTCATCCGGCCATGCTGCCATGGACCTCGGTCATCAGGTATGTTATAGGCGGTATACAAGCCACGCTGCAAGCATCACAATGCCGCCTGCTCGTGCCGCTCGTGCCGCTCGTGCCGCTCGTGGCTGCAATGCAAACGCCGGGTAGTTACAGCGTATGGGTGCTCCCAGTCGATGGCTGTTGGCCGCAGCGAGCGGCGAATCAAGCCTTACCGCCCCCGCCCCCTCACCCCAGCCCGCGGGGGCAAACCGGTGTGCTGGGTCAGCATAGCCCCCTTGACCGGCGCCTTGCCCCCGGCGCCTGAAGCAGCACCCTTCCCCGCCCCGCCGGGCTTCACCACCGCCGCCGCCCGCTCGCTGGCCTTCACGCCCATCGGCGTGGAGTTCTTCTTGCGCGCACTCTGGTAGCCGCCATCCGTCATCGGCTGGAAGGTCGGGATCAGGTGGTGCTTGCCGTTGCCGATCAGATCGGCGCGGCCCATGGTCTTGAGCGCTTCGCGCAGCAGCGGCCAGTTGTTGGGGT
>DAIOEI010000012.1:0-16959 GCA_036746335.1 Hydrogenophaga sp.
AAGTCCAGCGAGATGTAGCGTCCAAAAGTTTGTGGTGCGGTGCTGACCTGGATATTGCCCGGGTGCATGTCGGCATGAAAAAACCCGTCGCGAAACACCTGGGTAAAAAAGAGGGTAACGCCGTCCTGTGCGAGCCGGGGAATGTCCACCCCCTGGCGCCGGAGTTCGTCCACCTTGTTGACTGGCACGCCATACATGCGCTCCATGACCATCACGTCGGGGTGGCAGTAATCCCAGAACATCTCGGGAATCAAAACCAGATCGAGTCCGGCCATGTTGCGCCGCAGCTGGGCCGCGTTGGCCGCCTCGCGCAGCAGGTCCAGTTCGTCGTGGAGGTATTTGTCGAACTCGCCCACCACTTCACGCGGTTTCAGGCGCTTGCCGTCGGAAGACAGGCGCTCGACCCAGCCTGCCATCATCCGCATCAGGCTCAGATCTTTCTCGATCACCGGCAGCATGTTCGGACGCAGCACCTTGACGGCCACCTCACGCCCCTGATGGCGACCGCCCCGCAGCGTGGCGAAGTGCACCTGTGCAATCGACGCACTGGCCACGGGCGTGTGTTCAAAGTCCAGGAACACCTCGTCCACCGGCTTGCCAAAAGCGCGCTCAATGGTGGCGACCGCCACCGAGCTGGGAAACGGGGGGACGCGGTCTTGCAAACGCGCCAGCTCGTCGGCAATCTCGGGCGCGACCAGATCACGGCGGGGGGAGAGCACCTGGCCAAACTTCACGAAAATCGGCCCGAGCCGCTCCAGCGCCTCACGCAGCCGTTGCCCCCGCGGCGCTTTGAGGTTGCGGCCCAAAGCCACCATGCGGGTGAGCAAGCGCAAGCCCCGGTGGCGAAAGCTGGAGAGAACCAGCTCGTCCAGACCGTAGCGCAACACCACCCAGACGATGAAGATGCCGCGGAACAAACGGCTCATGAAAGACCGCCGTTGTCCGGCGATGGAGACACTGGCGCCTGTGCATGGGCCGTTGCCGTCTGGACCGCATGGTCGGGCGCGGTCGTGGCTGAGGGGCTGGCCGAAGAAGCGGAGGGCACCACGCGTGTGACCACGCCCGAGACCACGGTTCGCAGCGCCTGCGCAGCCGCGACGGCCATCCGGGTCAGTGTGTGCGCAGGCGCATCCCCGATCAGACGCGCCAGGTCTTCCTCCATGTCCCAGCGCACGTTGTCCACCAGCCAGGCCACTTCGGCCGCCAATTGCACATCACCCTGGATGTCTACCGCCGGTTTGTTGCCTGCCACCACGCTCTGTGCCATGGCCAGAGGTGATGATTGGGTGAGCGTCATGGTCAGATCGGGCGCTGCAGCAGCGCCAGGTCGTTCCAGCAGTCCTGCGGGGGTTGCTGCCAGGGTCATGTGAAAGTCGTTCCACTGCACCAGCACCTGCTTGCCCTTCTGACGCCGCAAACGCTCCTGCGCATGGGGTTCCTGCATCAGCACATGGTTGAGTGCCAGCACCACCCGGTTCTGCAGTTCATCGACCAGCCAGTCGGGTGGCCGAAGTCGGTTCAAGGCGTCGCGCAAAAGCCCGCTGGGGCCTGAGGAGCCGAAAAGAGAAGCAAAGTCGGAGGACATGTTGTTCATGGCCTCCGATTTTGACGGATAAAGCGCCTATCCCTTCATGCGCTGCGGCGATGCCCACGCAGACGGCGCCACAGCGGCGGCAAGATCAAGGAAACCACCGCCACGCCCAGCAGGCCGGCAGAGATGGGCTTGTCCAGAAAAACCATCCAGTCGCCGCCCGAGATTTGCAACGCACGCCGCATGTTCTCCTCCATGATGTCGCCCAGAATGAGGGCCAAAATCATCGGAGCCACCGGAAAACCGTTCAAGCGCATCAGCAGGCCCACCAGACCAAAGCCCAGCAGCAACCAGAGGTCGAAGGCGCTGAATTTAAGGCCGTAGACGCCGATCATGCAGAACAGCAGAATCAACGCCAGCAGCATGGGCCTTGGTACTTCCAGAATGCGAGCAATGTAGGGAATCAATGGCAGATTGAGCACCAGCAGCATCAGGTTGCCGATATACATGCTGGCAATCACGCCCCAAAAAATGTCAGGGCTTTCGGTCATCATCATCGGCCCAGGGGTGACACCCATGACCAGCAGCGCACCCAGCAGCACGGCAGTAGAGCCCGAGCCGGGCACTCCCAAGGTCAAGAGGGGTACAAAGGAACCGCTGCAGGCCGCATTGTTGGCCGCCTCGGGGGCCGCCACACCCTTGATGTTGCCTTGGCCAAAGGTATGGCCGTCTTTGGCGATGCGCTTTTCGGTGATGTAGGCCAGAAAAGACGCCACCGTGGCACCAGCGCCCGGCAACACACCAACGAAAAAGCCCAGCGCGGAGCTGCGGGTCACCGGCCCGGCGATGTCCTTGACCTCTTGCCGGGACAGCCGCAGAGAGCCCAGCGCTTGCTTGACATAGCCTTTGTCGTCGCGGCCTTTGAGCAGCATGACAAAAACCTCGGCCAGTGCGAACATGCCGAGCGCCACCACCAAGAAGTCCACGCCCTGCAACAGGTGGAGCGAGTCAAAGGTGTAGCGCTGGGTGCCGGTCTGGCGGTCGATACCCACAATGGACACCATGATGCCGAACACCGCCGCCATCAAGCCCTTGACCAGCGATTTGTCAGACAGGCTGACCACCGCCGTCAGACCCAGCGCCATCAGGGCAAAGTACTCGGGCGGACCAAAACTGATCGCCACCTTGGCCAGCAGCGGCGCCACCAGCATCAGGGCCACCACGCTGATGGAGCCACCAACGAAGGAGGCCCAGGCGGCCAGCGCAAGCGCCTTGCCCGCCTTGCCTTGTCTGGCCAGAGGGTAGCCGTCAAACGAGGTCGCGACCGTGCCCGCCACGCCGGGTGCGTTGAGCAGGATGGACGAAGTGGACCCGCCAAAGATTGCACCGTAGTACACGCCCGACATCAAGATCAAGGCAGAGGCCGGGTTCATTGAAAAGGTGATCGGGATCATCAGCGCCAGCGCACTGATCGGCCCCAGACCAGGCACCATGCCGATGATGGTGCCTGCGAACACGCCGATGAAAACGTAGAACAGGTTGCCAGGTTGCAAGGCAACGCCGAAACCTAGGAGGATGCTGTCAATGACTTCCATGGTGTTCTCAGAAAGGGAGCAGGCCAGGTGGCAAGTGGATGTTCATGAAGCGCGTCATGGCCACATACAAAACCAGTGGCACAGCCAGAGCCACCAAACCTGTGACGACGGGCCTGCGGTATCCGAAAAACCAGATCAGACCCGCGGTCAAGAAGAAGGAAGACAACACAAAACCCAGTGGCGCGAGCAAGCCCGCGTAGATTGCAATGGCCACTGCGGTGACCACCACAGGCTGCCAACGGGCCCAGCCATGCGGCGCGCCTTCTTCGTCCGGCTCGGTCGGTGCAGCGTCGGTTTTCTCAAAAAACAGCCACACCGACAGACCCAGCATCAGCACCCCAAGCAGCTTGGGAAACGCATCGGAGTCCACCGGTCGCGGGATGGGAAACACCGGGATATGGAAGGCGCTGTACAAATAGGCCAGCGAAAGGATGCCGGTGACCAGCGCAAGCAGGCGATTGGCCGTCATGGGAAATGCTCCAAAAAAGAGGGCAGCGGCAGCCCCATGGGTGCCACTGCCGGGTTCGCAGGTTCAGCGTCGTGCCAGACCCAGGTCGCTCAACACCGTGCTGAACTGCTTGTTCTGCGCTTCCAGGAAGGCGCCGAATTCGGCACTGGTCTGGTAGGCGTCGATCCAGCCCAGTTGGTCACGCGCCTGCGCCCAGGACGGGGTTTTGAGCATGCGTGCATACATGTCCTGGTAGTACGCAACGGCTTCTGCGGGCATGCCAGGCGCGCCCATGATGCCGCGCCAGACATCGAAGGTGAAATCGATGCCCTGCTCCTGGAAGGTCGGCACATCGGGCAACGAGCTCACTCGTTTGGGACCCGATACCCCCAGCGCACGGACCTGCCCGGCCTTGACCTGGGATTGAACCTCACCAGCACCGGTGATGACTGCCTGGACGTGACCGCCCAGCAGATTGGTCATGGCCTCTCCGCCGCCTGAGAAAGAGATGTAATTCAGGGACGATGCTTTCAGACCTGCGGCGGCCGCCGCACCGGCGACGGCGATATGGTCCATCGATCCCGGCGCCGAACCGCCGCCCACGCTCAGGTTGGGCTTGGCCTTGATCGCGTCAAACAGTTCCTTGGTGTTTTTGTAAGGGGCATCGGCCTTGACCACCAGGATCGCGTAGTCGGTGATCAGGCGGGCAATCGGTGTGAAGTCTTTGTGCCCGAAACGCGATGCACCCGACAGGGGCACCAGGATCAGCGGGGGACTTGCAGCAAACAGCACGTGCGGATTGCCGCGTTTGGCGGCGATCTGCGCCCAGGCCACAGCGCCGCCGCCCCCGGGGGTGTTGATGGTGGCAAAGTTGACCGGCGCGAGTTTCTCCTGCTGGATCACACGCGCTGTGGTGCGGATCAGTGTGTCCCAGCCCCCGCCCGGATTGGCTGGCGCGATGTATTCCACCGCTTGGCGGGGCTGCCAGGCTTGGGCCAAAGCAAGCCCAAAGGGGCTCAGGGTCATGCTAGTGGCGCCCAGCCATTTCAGGGTGGAACGGCGGTCAAGTTTGATAGAGTGAGTCATCTTGAAGTCTCCTAAATGGTTCGGCCGGTCCACCACGGGACCGGGAAAGCCAAGTCCGGTGTGTGCGGCAGCCAGACAGGTGAAGGGATGCTAGGGGCCGCACTTCAGCGTCACATCAGGGTTTCCCCAGAGAGGCCGGGTTGCGGTCAAATTGGGTTTTTTGGCCATTGTGTTCACGGCTGCCGTGGCCTTGCAATACAAGCAAAATGCCCCAGACACCGAAGTGGCTGGGGCATCTAGCTGGCGCACCAGAAGTGCGAAAGCGCCTCAGAAGCGGTGGCGCACGCCCACCTGCAATCCATTGGAACTGCCGCCGGCCAAGGGCTTGTTGAACCCCAGCGCCGAGTCTGCTCCGTTGGACACGGATGTCAGGTGGCTGTACAGCGCAGTGCGCTTGGACAGACTGTGACTGGCTTGCAAGGTGAAGATCTTGGCATCGTCGTTCGCAGCAGTGGCCAAGCCCGTCACGTTTTTGGCCTGGGCCATGCCCGCCGTGACGGTGGTGTTGCCAAAGCTCATGGCACCCTGCAAGCCGTAGACCTTCATGGTCTCCGTGCCTTTGTCTTCCTGGTCGTAGTAGCCCGTCAGCTTGAAGCCGCCGAAGTCGTAGGCTGCCACGAGCAGGGTGGCGTTTTGTGCCTGGTCACCGTCCAATGTGGCGTTGCCGTCAAGCACCCGCATCAGCGATGCACCCAAGGTCAACGGTCCGTTGGCATGAACAGCGTTGACGCTGAACTGCTTGCCGAAGTCAGGGTTGGCGTCGTCCGGGTTACCAAAACTGTACTGCGCCTGGAAAGTGGTGTTGGCCACTTTGGGTGAGAGGTAGGTCACTGCGCTGTTGACGCGGTTGTAGTCGCCATTGCCGATGATGGGCACCACACTGAGCACGTCGTAGCCCTTGGTGCCCACCAGGCTGGCCACATCGTCCATGGGCGAGTACTGGCGGCCCAGGCGCACCGCACCGAAGTCCCCGGCCAGGCCGACGTAAGACTGGCGGCCGAACCCCAGACCGCCCTGACCCAGCGCGCCGGTACTCATGTTCAGGCCCGCTTCCATCTGGAACACGGCTTTCAGACCGCCGCCCAAGTCCTCGGTTCCGCGTACCCCCCAGCGCGAACCTTGTTGCTGGCCTGAGGCCGCGCGGGTGGTCGTTGTGGCGCCTTTGACGCGTTCGATGGCCATGTCGGCCACGCCATACAGCGTCACCGACGATTGGGCCTGGGCCGCGCATGCACATGCAGCCAGAGCCAAGATGGGTAATTTTTTCAAGAGGGTCTCCTTTGGATAGAACAGTCAATGGAAAGCCGCGTCGCCTGCCGGGCGGTCCAACGCGGCAGGCAGGGCTGCGCAGAGCCACTCCCGCAGGAGCATCCCTGTGCAGTCAAGCTCGGTAATGGCGGCTGCTCAGACCGCCAGATACTTGCGTGGGAATGGTGTCTGCTGCGCGTGCGCCACACCATCGGCTTTGGCACCGCCAGTACCAGATCCACCCCCATGGGCAGGGTTGGTGGCCCGGTGCGGCCAGCAAATGCGCGTCAATACGCGGTTGGACTGGGGCATCTTGCAGTCTCCTCAACGGTTCGGCCGGTCGGTTGTTGGACCGGGATGAGCCGGTCTGGCATGCAATGCAGCCAGACAGGTGAGGGGATGCTAGGGACCGGGCTTCAGCGCCACATCAGGGTTTCCCCAAGCGTCGCGGTTGAGGTCAAATTGGGTTTTTTGGCCATTGTGTTCACGGCCGCTGAGTCGCCACAAATGGCGCTCGGGTTGCTACCCGGGCTGCTTAAGAATCCGGGCGCAAATGGTAGAGGCGCTGCGGCCGACCGACCTCGCCATAGGCCGCAGCCACGCTCACCTGCCCCGAACCGACCAGGTACTCCAGATAACGCCTGGCGGTGGAACGGCTGGTGCCGGTGCGCTCGGCCAGCTCACTGGCGGTCAGCGGATCGGTCGCCAAACTCAGGGCTTGCAAAATCGTCTCCAGCGAGAGCGGGTCCACGCCCTTGGGCAGCGTGCGAATGCGGTCTTCGGGTACTGCAGCCGACAGGGCTTCGTCCAATTGCTTCTGATCGATCTCGCGCTGCCGTCCCATGGCGCGGCGCTGCAAAAACCTTTCGAGCATGGCCTGCATGCGCACCGCCTGCACCGGCTTGATCAGGAAGTCGAATACGCCCGCTTTCAAGGCCTCCTCCACGGTATCGACTTCTTTGGCGGCTGTGATCATGACGATGTGCAGATGCCGATAAAGACGGCGCACCTCCCACAGCAACGACAAACCCTCGACATCGGGCAGGTATACATCCAGCAAAGCCAGGTCCACATCGTTACCGTGAAGCTGCAACCAAGCCAGTGCTTCAGCACCGCTGCGGCAACTGCCAACCACCTGGAACCGGGCATGCCGCTCTACCATGGCTGCATTGATGTGTGCGATGCGGAAATCGTCTTCCACCACCAACACCCGGTACGGACCTGCCTCATGGGCCATGTTGTTCTCCGTCTGGGCGCGTCACGCGCCCCTTGTCCACCACGGCCACAAAGCAGGCGCCACCCTGTTCTCCCGGCTCCAAGGTCACATCTCCTCCAAGGTCCCGGCACAGCTGACGCACCAGCGCCAGGCCAATGCCACGCCCGTCACCCTTGGTCGTCGCACCGCGCTCGAAGACTTGCTCCACCTGGGCCGGGTCCACTCCACATCCGTTGTCATCCACCTCCACAACCACCGAGGTGCCCAGGTCTGTGAACGACAAAGCCACGACCGGTGATCGACCTGCTGGACGCGGGGCTTCACAGGCGTTGTCCAAGAGGTTGCCGATGATGCAGGTCAGCGCATGGCGGCCGGCTGCGGTGAGTTCGCTGTGCAGGCTGCTGCCTTCGTCCAGCTCGATCTGCACGCCTTGACCTGACGCTCGCATGAGCTTGCCAGCCAGCAGGCCACACAACGCCGCGTCTTGCACACGGTTTTGCAACAGTGTCAGCCGGGCCTGCTCCAGGCGGCTCTCCTCGCCAATCAGGGCAATGGCCTCTTGCACCTTGCCCAGCTGGAGCAGACCGGCGAGCATGTGCAGCTTGTTGGAAAACTCATGTGCCTGCGCGCGCAGGCTGTCCGCCAACTGGCGGACTTCGGCCAGACTGCGAGAGAGTTCCAGAATCTCCATGCGGCTGCGGAACGTGGCCACTGCGCCTTCGACCCGACCATCCACCAGAATCGGAACACGGTTGACCACCACCAGTTGCTCTCCCACCCAGGTTTCCTTGTCGTACTGTGCTTCGCCGGTGTGCAGAACGTCATGCAGGCGTGAGCGCGGCAAGGCTTGCAGTATGTCCTGACCGGTTGGGTCCTGGCCCTCGCTGCCAGACAAAAACCGCCGGGCCCCCGCATTGGCCAGTGTGATGCGGCCTTGGGCATTGACCGCGACCAGGCCCTCGTGCATGGACTGCAAAATGGCATCCTTTTCCTGCAGGCGCCGGGCAATTTCATGTGGCTCCAGACCCAGAATGGCGCGCTTGAAACGGTTGGCAATCCAGAAAGCCCCCAACAAGCCCAGCCCTGCAGTGCCCGCCATGAGAAGGAAGTTCGAACGCATGTCCGCGCCAATGCGTTCCTCGATCTCATTGGCCAGAAAGCCCACCGAAACCACACCGATGATGGCGCCACCTGCATCTCGCACCGGAACCTTGCCCCGAATGGAAGGCCCCAGCGAACCGGTAGCTCGCGAGATGTACTCGGCACCCTGATTCAATGCCGGGTCATTGTCTTCGCCCACCATCCGCTCACCCAGACGATCAGGCAAAGGGTGTGAATAGCGGATGCTGTCCCGGTTGCCCACCACAACAAAGCTTGCACCTGTCTGCCGTCTCACACGTTCGGCCAGGGGCTGGATGGTCAGCGCGGGCTCTGGTGTGACAAAGGCCTTGATGAGCAAGTCATTGGCAGCAAAGGTGCGGGCCACGTTGAGTGCACGCTGACCGATCTGGTCCTCCATCAGCGCCGCATAACGCTGATTCAGGTAAAGCCCCTGAATACCCAGCATCAATACAAGCAAGGAGCCCACCAACAAAACCATTTGGGCCCGGAATCCGAGCACCAGCGGGGGCGTGCGAAATTGCAGCGCCTGACGGGGTTTTTGCGGTTCTATCATTGAGCTCACCCCCAGCCAGCCCTGCCCAGGTGGCAGATGGCTTTACTGCAAAGCCTGCACCCCAGCGACCCGCCAGCGGTCGTCGCCAGACTGGTCGCGACTGAAGTCCCACAATTCCCGGAATGGGTTGGGCCCGGCCGATGCCTCTTCACGGATCAGCCCCGAGAACTCCACATGGGCCATCCAAGCCTGCTCAGAAGACTCGACACCCAGAAGCTGGGCTTCGAGCATGACAACTTCCGCAGGCGATGCGTTGCGCCCGGCCCGCTCGCGCTGTTCCAACTGAGCCTGGATTTGTCCCAGCATGCTGGCAGTCAGCATGGAGCGCAATGTACTGACATCCCCCTGGTCCCAGGCCGATTGCAGCGCTCGAAACTGGTCTTTGGCACTTTGTAGAAAAGCCGGGACATCAAAACCTTCCGGTGTATCTTGAGCACCCGCCTCCAACGCGGGCGATGCAGCGAACAAGGACGGCCCTGACAGACGGTCTTTTTCGAGCGTGCTTTGCTCCCAGGGTCTGGCAGAGGCGTCGTTGCCCACGTTTTTGGGGCTGTAGCCGCGCGGGGTGGCAGCTTGTTCGGGCGCGGGCGCCATCACCTGGGACAAGGCTTTGGACCGGCGCACGGAGCGCATCAGCCCAAAACCCATCAAGCCCAACATCACCAAGGCCGCTCCCGCCATCCACCAGCCGCTCATTGCCATGCCCTTTATTTGTCGTCCAGAACACCTGGACACCCTTCCCAAGCCCGCATCAACAGCGAATTCCCAAATGCAGGGCCACCACACCCGCGCTCAGGTTGTGTACGTCCACATGCCCGAACCCGACCGACTTCATCATGTGCCGAAGCGTTTCCTGACCGGGGTGCATGCGGATCGATTCGGCCAGATAGCGGTAGCTGTCTTCGTCTTTGGCCACCCATCGGCCCAGCTTGGGCAACAGATTGAAGGAGTACCAGTCGTAGGCTTTCTCCAGCGGCTGGGCCACTTTGGAGAACTCCAGCACCAGCAGCTTGCCGCCGGGTTTGAGCACCCTTCGCATCTCGGTCAGCGCCTGCTCCTTGTGGGTCATGTTGCGCAATCCGAAAGCCACCGAAACCGTGTGAAAACTCTCGTCAGCAAAAGGAAGCTTTTCAGCGTCACACACGAGCGTGGGCAGGATCACACCCTCGTTGATCAGGCGGTCACGCCCTTCGCGGAGCATGGCTTCGTTGATGTCGGTGTGGACCACCTGGCCGGTGGGGCCAACCTTTCGGGCAAAGGCCAGTGACAGGTCGCCGGTGCCGCCCGCAATGTCCAGAACCCGATCACCGGGCTGCGGATTGGCCGCTGCGATGGTGTAACGCTTCCAGACGCGGTGCAAACCCGCAGACATCAGATCGTTCATGACGTCGTATTTGGGCGCCACCGAGTCGAACACGCTGCGCACGCGCTGCGCCTTTTCTCGCTCGTCAACCGTCTTGAAACCGAAATGGGTGGTGGCCATGGCGCAATCCTAAGCGCTTAATGGCTGCCGCAAGCGCTCCCCGCTTTGGCGGGCATGGGCGCATCGCGGTCCACCCCCGCTTTGGCCAGGCGCTCGTTGTAATCTGCCCACAGTTCGGCTTGCTGGGCGCCGAGAAAGTACAGGTAATCCCAGGCAAAGATGCCGGATTCATGGCCGTCCGAAAAGGTGGGCTGCACCGCATAGTTGCCCACCGGCTCCAGTGCCACGATGGTGACCTCGCGCTTACCGGTCTGCAGCACCTCCTGGCCTGGCCCGTGCCCCTGCACCTCGGCCGACGGCGAGTACACGCGCATCAGCTCAAACGGGATGCGAAAGCTCGCACCATCGGAAAAAGACACTTCCAGCACACGCGAAGCGTTGTGCACCGTGATGTCTTGTGGCGTCGGGGTGTCTTTGTTCAGTCCAGCCATGGTGTCTCCGTTGTAGGGGTCAGACCAGCACGCGCTCGATGCCGCCCTGGTTCGCTTTCTCGACATACTGGGGCAGCCAGTCCTTGCCCAGGATTTGGTTGGCCATCTCGACCACGATGTAGTCGGCTTCGAGAAGGCCGTTGTTCAGATCGTCGCCATATCGCGTAAGGCCCTGAAGGCAGCTTGGGCAGGAGGTCAACACCTTGATGTTGGCGTTTTCGCCCACGGCGCCTGCGGCCCGCAGCGCAGCTTCGCCCTTCTTGATCTCCTCTTCCTTGCGGAAGCGGATCTGGGTCGAGATGTCGGGCCGGGTCACGCCGAGCGTGCCGCTTTCGCCGCAGCAGCGCTTGCTCTCGATCACGTGGTCGCCCACCAGCGCCTTGACCGTCTTCATCGGGTCCTGCAACTTCATCGGCGTGTGGCATGGATCGTGGTAGAGGTAACCACCCTGTCCGGCTGGCAGCGTGATGCCTTTTTCCAGCAGGTATTCGTGGATGTCGATGATGCGGCAGCCGGGGAAGATCTTGTCGAACTCGTAGCCCTGCAACTGGTCGTAGCAGGTGCCGCAGCTGACCACCACGGTCTTGATGTCCAGGTAGTTCAGCGTGTTGGCCACGCGGTGGAACAGCACCCGGTTGTCAGTGATCATCTTCTCGGCCTTGTCAAACTGGCCGCTGCCCCGCTGCGGGTACCCGCAGCACAAATAGCCCGGCGGCAGCACCGTTTGCACTCCGGCGTGCCACAGCATGGCCTGCGTCGCCAAGCCCACCTGGCTGAACAGGCGCTCGGAGCCGCAGCCGGGGAAATAGAACACCGCCTCGGTCTCGCTCGTCGTGCCTGCCGGATTGCGGATGATGGGCACGTAGTCTTTGTCTTCAATGTCCAGCAGCGCACGCGCAGACTTTTTGGGCAAGCCGCCAGGCATTTTCTTGTTGATGAAGTGGATCACCTGCTCTTTGATCGGCGCCGGACCGAGCGTGGCCGGCGGCGCACTGGTCTGCTTGCGCGCGGCCATCTTCAACACCTGGTTGGCTATGCGTTGCGCCTTGAAGCCCACGTCCACCATGGCCGAGCGCATGAACTTGATGGTCTGAGGGTTCGTGGCGTTCAGGAAGAACATGGCCACCGCGTTACCTGGGCGGAAACTCTTTTTGCCCATCTTGCGCAGCAGGTTGCGCATGTTCATGGTCACGTCGCCGAAGTCGATCTTGACCGGGCACGGACTCAGGCACTTGTGGCACACCGTGCAATGGTCGGCCACGTCCTCGAACTCTTCCCAGTGCTTGATGCTGATGCCGCGGCGCGTCTGTTCTTCGTAGAGGAATGCCTCGATCAGCAGCGAAGTCGCCAGGATCTTGTTGCGTGGGCTGTAGAGGAGGTTGGCGCGTGGCACATGCGTCGCACAGACCGGCTTGCACTTGCCGCAGCGCAGGCAATCCTTGACCGAATCGGCGATGGCGCCGATGTCGCTCTGCTGCATGATCAGCGACTCGTGGCCCATCAGGCCGAAGCTGGGTGTATAGGCATTGGCGAGATCCGCCTGGCGCACGCTCGCATCGCCCGCCACCATCGCCTGGTGCGCCGCGCCGCGCAGGAGTTTGCCTTTGTTGAAGCGGCCTTCGGGGTCCACGCGCGCCTTGTAGTCGGCAAAGGGCTGCAGCTCGGCGTCGGTCAAGAACTCCAGCTTGGTGATGCCAATGCCGTGCTCGCCGGAGATCACACCGTCCAGGCTGCGCGCCAGCACCATGATGCGGGCCACCGCCTCATGGGCGGTCTGCAGCATCTCGTAGTCGTCGCTGTTGACCGGGATGTTGGTGTGCACATTGCCATCACCGGCATGCATGTGCAGGGCCACCCAGACGCGCCCCTTGAGAACGCGCTTGTGAATCGCGTTGCACTCGTCCAGGATGGGACCGAAGGCTGCGCCCGAGAAAATCTGCTGGAGTGGCGCGCGAACCTGGGTTTTCCAACTGGCGCGCAAGGTGTGGTCTTGCAGCTGTGGAAACAGGGCATCTGCATCGCGCAGCCAGGTGGACCAGAGCGAGCGCACCTGGCGCACCAGAGCCAGCGCCTGCTGCACGCGGTCTTCCAGCAATTCTGCGTTGGGCAGGTCGTTGGCGTCGTCGGTCTTGCCCAGCGGCAGCTTGCCCTTCAAAAAGAAGGTCTCGAGTGCTTCGCACAATTTGATCTTGTTGCGCAGCGACAGCTCGATGTTGATACGCTCGATGCCCAAGGTGTACTCACCCATGCGGGGCAGCGGAATCACCACGTCTTCGTTGATCTTGAAGGCGTTGGTGTGTTTGCTGATGGCCGCCGTTCGCTTGCGGTCCAGCCAGAACTTCTTGCGGGCTTCGTAACTGATGGCGATGAAGCCCTCGCCGCTTCGGCCGTTAGCCAAGCGAATCACCTCGCTGGTGGCGCGGGCCACGGCGTCGGCGTCGTCACCCACGATGTCGCCGATCAGCACCATCTTGGGCAAAGTACCGCGCTTGCTCTTGGTGGTGTAGCCCACCGCCTTGAGGTAACGGTCGTCCAGGTGCTCCAGACCAGCCAGCAGCACCCCCGAGCGCTTCTGCTCGGCAAACAAGAAATCCTTGATCTCGACGATCGAGGGTACCCCTTCCTTGGGGTTGCCAAAAAACTCCAGGCACACAGTACGGGTGTGTTCGGGCATGCGGTGCACCACCCAGCGGCCGCTGGTGATCAGGCCGTCGCAGCCTTCCTTCTGGATACCCGGCAGACCGCTGAGGAATTTGTCGGTCACGTCCTTGCCCAGGCCCTCCTTGCGAAAGGTCTTGCCCGGAATCACCAGTTGCTCGGTGCGAATGGGGGTCTTACCGTCCGCTTCGAAATACTTCAATTCAAAGGTAGCGACGTCGGCGTCGTGGATCTTGCCCAGGTTGTGGTCGGTGCGGGTGACTTCCAGCCACTGTGCCTGCGGCGTCACCATGCGCCAGCTCACCAGGTTGTCCAGCGCCGTGCCCCAGAGCACCGCTTTCTTGCCGCCCGCATTCATGGCAATGTTGCCGCCCACGCAAGAGGCTTCCGCCGAGGTCGGGTCCACCGCAAACACATAACCCGCGCGTTCGGCCGCATCGGCCACGCGCTGCGTGACCACACCGGCCTCGGTCCACACCGTCGCCACCGGTTCCTCGTGTCCGCCGATCTGAACGAACTCCACCTCGGTCATGGCTTCGAGCTTCTCGGTGTTGATGACCACGCTCTTCCAGGTCAGCGGAATGGCACCGCCGGTGTAACCGGTGCCGCCACCGCGCGGAATGATGGTCAGGCCCAGTTCAACGCAACCCTTGACCAGGTGCGCCATCTCGGCCTCGGTGTCGGGCGTGAGCACCACAAAGGGGTATTCCACGCGCCAATCGGTTGCGTCGGTCACGTGCGAAACGCGAGAGAGGCCGTCAAACTTGATGTTGTCCTTCGCGGTCAACTTGCGCAGCAACTTGTTCGCGCGTTGCCGCAATTCAGCCATCTCTTCAAACGAGCGGGCGAACGACTCGACCGCCCCCCGGGCCGCCGTCAGCAGCTGCCCGACCAAGGCATCGCGCGCGGCGTCGTCACGCGGTGTGCGACGCTTCTGCACCTCGCCCAGGCGGTGTTGCAGGGCATCGACCAGGGCCTTGCGGCGCTTGGGGTTGTCCAGCAGGTCGTCTTGCAAATAGGGGTTGCGCTGCACGACCCAGATGTCGCCCAGCACTTCATAGAGCATGCGGGCCGAACGCCCGGTGCGCCGCTCGCCGCGCAAGTCGTCGAGCAAGGTCCAGGCTTCGGAACCCAGCAGCCGCAACACGATTTCACGATCCGAGAATGACGTGTAGTTGTAGGGGATCTCGCGCAACCGGGGTTGGTCATCGGTCGCGGACTCCAGAAACGGCAGCGGCGTGGGGGCATTCATGGGGATGGTCAGCATAAAAAGCTGAGCCGTGGATGGTACCGCAGCGCAACATAGGCGACATCCCCTCATGGAAAGCCCTTGTTGTCACCCCGACGAAAGCAAGCTGCAGTGGTTCTGTCACACAAGCAACCTAGGCTGAGCCGCCCAGGCATCGATCCCCTCTCACCCCTTCACAGGAGTTTTTCATGCGTCGACAACTCACAGCCCTGGCCGCAACAGCGGCCTTGTTCGGTTTTAGCCAGAGTGCCCAGGCCCAGACCGAAATTCAGTGGTGGCACTCCATGGGCGGCGCCCTCGGCGAATGGGTCAACGACCACGCCAAAGATTTCAATGCCAGCCAGACCCAATACAAGGTTGTCCCCACTTTCAAGGGCAGCTATGACGAGTCCATGACGGCGGCCATCGCGGCCTTCCGCTCGGGCAACGCGCCGCACATCCTGCAGGTGTTTGAAGTCGGTACGGCCACCATGATGGCCAGCAAAGGCGCCATCGTGCCGGTGGGCAAGGTCATGGCGGACGCCGGCGTCAAGTTCGACCCGAAGAGCTATGTGCCAGCGGTGGCGGGCTACTACACCGCCCCCAACGGCCAGATGCTGAGCTTTCCGTTCAACAGCTCCACCACCGTCTTCCACTACAACAAAGATGCCTTCAAGGCCGCCGGTCTGGACCCAGAAAACCCACCCAAGACCTGGCCCGAAGTGGCGCTGGCCGCCGGAAAGCTCAAGGCCAGTGGCCACAAGTGTCCCTTCACCACCAGCTGGGTGAGCTGGACCCAGTTGGAGAGCTTTTCTGCTTGGCACAACACCGAGTTCGCCACCAAGGGCAACGGCTTGCGTGGGATCGACGCGCGCCTGACCTTCAACACCCCTCTACATGTGCGCCACATCGAAAACCTAGCCAACATGGCCAAGACCGGGCTGTTCGTCTACAAAGGGCGCGGCAACGCGGCCGATGCGACCTTCGTCTCTGGTGAATGCGCCATGAAGACCGGCTCTTCGGCGGCTTACGGCAACATCAAGCGCAACGCCAAGTTCGCCAGCGGCATCGGCACCCTGCCCTACTACCCCGACGTGGCCGGTGCACCGCAGAACACCGTGATCGGTGGTGCCAGCCTGTGGGTGATGTCGGGCAAAAAAGCCGAGGAATACAAAGGTGTGGCCCAGTTCTTTGCTCACCTGTCCAAGCCCGATGTCGATGCACGCAGCCACCAGCGCACCGGCTACCTGCCTTTGACGCCCGCTTCTTTTGAACTGACCGAGAAAAGTGGTTTCTACAAGCAGAACCCGGGTACCGACGTGTCCGTTAACCAGATGATCCGCAAAACCACCGACAAGTCGCGCGGCATCCGCCTGGGCAACTTCGTTCAGATCCGCACCATCAACGACGAAGAGCTCGAGGGGGTGTGGGCGGGCAAGAAGACCGCCAAAGAGGCGCTCGACACCGCCGTGCGCCGTGGCAATGAGCAACTGGAGCGATTCCAGAAGGCCAACCAAGGCAAGATGTAAGTAACCCTGTCTGCCCTGGCCGACTGCGCCGGAGCAGATCGCCTGACACCGTCCGCGAGCCCGGCTCCCGGGCGGTGTCGCCTTTGAACAGAACCCCATGGAAAAACGCGTTCGCTTTCGATCGACCTGGCTGCCCTGGGTGTTGGTGGCGCCCCAGATGGCGGTGGTTCTGGTGTTCTTTTTCTGGCCAGCGGCCCAGGCGCTGTACCAGAGCCTGTTGGAGCAGGACGCTTTCGGCACCTCGGTCGAATTCGTCGGCATGCAGAACTTCGAGAGGCTCTGGAACGACGAAAGCTACCTGGCTTCTTTCAAGACCACGGCCGTTTTTTCGGTGCTGGTGGCGGTGTCGGGCCTGTCCATCGCCCTGCTGCTGGCCGTCATGGCCGACCGGGTGATCAAGGGCGCCGGGATCTACAAAACGCTGCTGATCTGGCCGTACGCTGTGGCGCCCGCCGTGGCGGGTGTGCTGTGGGTGTTCATGTTCGCCTCACCCATGGGCGTGGTGGCCTACGCGTTGCAGTTTTTGGGCATCGATTGGAACCACCTGCTCAAGAGCGTCCACGCCATGGCACTGATCGTGATGGCCGCCGTGTGGAAGCAGATTTCCTACAATTTTCTGTTCTTCCTGGCGGGTCTGCAATCAATCCCCAAGTCGCTGATCGAAGCCGCCGCCATCGACGGCGCCTCACCAGCGCACCGCTTCTGGACCATCGTCTTCCCGCTGCTCTCGCCCACCACCTTCTTCCTGCTGGTGATCAACGTGGTGTATGCCTTTTTCGACACCTTCGCCATCATCGATGCCTCCACACAGGGCGGTCCGGGCAAAGACAC
>DAIOEI010000013.1:0-16667 GCA_036746335.1 Hydrogenophaga sp.
CCATATGATGCGGTTGCAGTGTGACATCAGTAGGTTTTTAGAGTGACTGGCGAGTATCAAAATTTCTGTCGATTCAACAATGCTGTCCATGCGCTGCTTCGCGCGTTCTTTAAAGTCCTGGTCACCGGTGGACAACCATTCATCCATGATCAATATTTGAGGCTTGATCGATGTTGACACGGCAAACGCCAGCCTCATCTGCATGCCAGACGAGTAGGTACGAAACGGCATATCTATAAAATCGCCGAGCCCAGAAAAGTCTATGATGTCGTCCATCATGGTATCAACCGCTTTCGGGGGAATTCCCATGAGGGTGGCCCTCAGGCTAATATTTTCGCGTCCAGTCGCTTCGGCATCAATCCCCAGGCTGATATTGATTAAAGATGTGCAATGCCCTTCGATGTTTG
Organism: Hydrogenophaga sp.; assembly: GCA_036746335.1. Lineage (GTDB taxonomy): Bacteria > Pseudomonadota > Gammaproteobacteria > Burkholderiales > Burkholderiaceae_C > Hydrogenophaga. The sequence continues at coordinate 408 of DAIOEI010000013.1, forward strand.
CACTTCCTTCCGTCGGATGGTAGATGCCAGATAGCACGCGCAGCAACGTGGTCTTTCCGGCACCGTTGTGACCAACGATACCTAGCCGCTCACCGCTTGTAATGTCAAGATCGATGCCCTCAAGTCCTCGAACGATTACATGTCCGTCATGACGCTTGGAAATTTTCCCCCCTGTCACTGCCTTGATGACTTTGTTTTTCAAAGACAAGGATGAAGCATTGAAAATAGGGAAGTCAACCGTGACCTTGTCTAGATGAATATGTGCTTTTTTTTTCATAGCCAGTAAGCGATTCGGCGTCGAAAGAAGCCATAAAAAGGTAAGCTTACCACCCAACCCAGCACCGCCATGGTAAGCAAGTAGAGCCAAGTGGTGCTACTAGGCGCTGTGCCTTGAATTGGTGCCCTGATGATTTCTAGCATATGAAAAAATGGGTTCAGTTCAAGTAACCATCGGGGAACTCGGTCTGGCATTAAGTTTGCATTCCAGATGATAGGCGTAAGGTAAAAAAGGACCTGCAAGACGTTCTGTACGATCTGCGTGACATCACGGAACCGTGTGCACAACACTGCGAGAGTCAAGCTCATCCACAGTAAGTTTGCCATGAGAAGCAAGAACGCAGGGATCAATAACAGTACATGCCAATTAATGGGGAGCCAAAATAAGACCAACAGAGCTGGGATGATGATGACGTTGTGAGCCAAGATGATGGTTTCATTCCATATGTCCCGCATCAAGTGTGTGTACAACGGTAGATTGATCTGGAGGATAATGCCCTTGTTGTTGATGAAAGTAACGCAGGCACCAGTCAACACCGAGCTGATGAAGCCCCAAAAAATCAATCCGATAGCTAAGTGAGGAAGAAATTCAGTCAATGGTTGACCAAATAGCGTACCAAATACAACACCGATGGCTGCAATCAAGATACCCTTGTTGATGGTCAGCCAGAATGCACCAATAATAGAGCGGCGGTACCGAGTTAAAACGTCCTGCCAACCCAGGGTGGTGATCTGGTGGTGGTTGCTGACGGCACGGCCAATGTCTTGAAAAGCACTGCTGACCAGCTGTGGATAATTAAACATGTGGTGGTAAATATTCGAATGCTTTTGTCGCGATATCGACTGTCTAGAAGGATTTGTGGCGCTGAGTGCTTGGGCAATGGCGTTCAGTTACGGAAGGATATCGGCGTCCTTCAATCTGCTGGCCCCCTCGTCCTTACCCGATAGGATAGGCGTGATGTCGGTTTGCCAGTCTATAGCCAGGTCGGGGTCGTTCCAGAGGATGCTGCGCTCGTGGGCCGGTGCGTAGTAGTCGGTGGTCTTGTACAGGAACTCGGCGGTGTCGCTGAGCACCACAAAACCATGGGCAAAGCCCTCGGGCACCCAGAGCTGGTGCTTGTTCTCGGCGGTCAGCAGGGCACCCACCCATTGGCCGAATGTGGACGATGATTTGCGGATGTCCACAGCCACGTCGAAGACGGCCCCCTGGACCACGCGCACCAGCTTGCCCTGCGGTTGCTGGACCTGGTAGTGAAGCCCCCGCAGCACACCCTTGACCGACTTGGAGTGGTTGTCCTGAACGAATCTGACCGGACGGCCGACGGCTTCCTCGAAGCGGGCGTGATTGAAGCTTTCGAAGAAGAATCCGCGGTCGTCGCCAAAGACCCTGGGCTCGAACAGGATGACGTCGGGGATGGCTTGGGGTGTGGCTTTCATGATCGTGGGTGCACTCAGACGAGGGTTTCCTTGAGGATCTGCTGCAGGTACTGCCCGTAGCCGTTCTTGGCCAGGGGCTTGGCCAGGGCGGCCAGCTGCTCTGCGCTGATCCAGCGGTAGCGGTAGGCGATTTCTTCCGGGCAGGCGACCTTCAGGCCCTGGCGCTTTTCGAGTGTCGCGATGAACTGGCCGGCTTCGAGCAGGCTGTCGTGGGTGCCCGTGTCCAGCCAGGCGTAGCCACGCCCCATCAGTTCCACCTGCAGCTGGTTCTTGTCCAGGTACAGGCGGTTGAGGTCGGTGATCTCCAGCTCGCCGCGGGGCGAGGGCTTGAGGTCCCTGGCCAGCTGCACGACCTGGTTGTCGTAGAAGTACAGGCCGGTGACGGCGAAGTTGCTCTTGGGCTGCTCGGGCTTTTCTTCAAGACTGAGCACGCGGCCTTGTGCATCGAACTCGGCTACGCCATAGCGTTCGGGGTCGTGCACGTGGTAGGCGAACACCGTGGCGCCGGCTTCGCGCTCGTTGGCCCGGCGTAGCAGTTCGGCGAAATCGTGCCCGTAGAAGATGTTGTCGCCCAGCACCAGTGACGAGGGATCGTTGGCGATGAAATCCTTCCCGATGAGGAACGCCTGTGCCAGGCCGTCCGGGCTGGGTTGCACCGCGTACTGGATATTCAGTCCCCACTGGCTGCCGTCACCCAGCAGGTCCGAGAAACGGGGTGTGTCCATGGGCGTGGAGATCACCAGGATGTCGCGGATGCCCGCCAGCATCATCGTGCTCAGCGGGTAGTAGATCATCGGCTTGTCGTACACCGGCATGAGCTGTTTGCTCACGGCCTGGGTCACAGGGTAGAGGCGGGTGCCGGAACCGCCGGCGAGGATGATGCCTTTGCGTGCCATCGTGGGACCTTGTTGTTGTAGGAGTTCAGAGAATTTGCTGGAGGATGTGGCGCACGCCCTGCTGCCAGTTGGGCAGGTGCAGGCCGAAGGCCTGGCGCAGGCGTGTGGTGTCCAGCCGGGAGTTCTGCGGTCGCTTGGCCGGAGTGGGGTAGGCTGCTGCGGGGATCGGCAACACCCGTTCTGGTGTAGCCTTGAGGGGTTTGCCCATGCCGATGGCTTCACCGATCACGAACTGAGCGTAGGCGTGCCAACTGGTCTGGCCAGCCGCAGCCAGGTGGTAGGTGCCGAACGGAAAGCGGGCACTGCCGTCGCGCAACAACTGACGGACGACATGGGCCGTGACGTCTGCAATCAGCGCCGCAGAGGTCGGTGCGCCGAACTGGTCGGCCACCACCTTGAGTTCTTCGCGGTCGGCGGCCAGGCGCAGCATGGTCTTGGCAAAGTTGCCGCCATGGGCTCCCACCACCCAGCAGGTGCGAAAGATCACGTGCTGGCCGTTGGCGGCCACCAGCGCGCGCTCGCCGTCCAGCTTGGTCTGCCCGTAGACCGACTGCGGGGCGGTCGGGTCCGATTCGAGGTAGCGCCCGTCCTTGTTGCCGTCGTAGACGTAGTCGGTGGAATAGTGAACGACAGCGGCGCCCAGCCGCGCGGCTTCCTCGCCCAGCACGCCGGGCGCGATGGCGTTGATGGCCCGCGCCCTGTCGGCTTCGCTCTCGGCCTTGTCGACGGCGGTGTAGGCGGCCGGGTTGACGATGAGTTGCGGTTGCACCCTTTGCACCAGGGCGCGCACGGCATCGGCGTCGGCCAGGTCGCAGTCGCCTGTCCCGACGGCGATGACTTCACCGAGTGGTGCCAGGGCACGTTGCAGCTCGAAGCCGACCTGGCCGTTCTTGCCGGTCAGCAGAATTCTGGGCAAGGTCACCGGAGAGTCCTCCGTGCTGCGCGCATCCGCAACGCTCGGGCGGTGCTCATGCCTTGGCCCCGTATTGCTGGTCGATCCACTGGCGGTATTCGCCGCTTTGTACCTGCTGCACCCAGGCCTGGTTGTCCAGGTACCAGCGCACCGTCTTGCGGATGCCGGTCTCGAAGGTTTCGGCCGGCTTCCAGCCCAGTTCGCGGTGGATCCGGGTGGCATCGATGGCGTAGCGGCGGTCGTGGCCCGGGCGGTCTTTCACATAGGTGATCTGCTCAGAGTAGCCCTTGCCATCGGTGCGTGGCGACATGTCGTCCAGCAGGGCGCACACGGTCCTGACGATCTCGATGTTGGGCTTTTCGTTCCAGCCACCCACGTTGTAGGTCTCGCCGGGCACACCGGCCTCCAGCACCCGCCGGATGGCGCTGCAGTGGTCCTTGACGAACAGCCAGTCGCGGATCTGCATGCCGTCTCCGTACACCGGTAGTGGCTTGCCGGCCAGCGCATTGACAATCATCAGCGGGATCAGCTTTTCCGGGAAATGGAACGGGCCGTAGTTGTTGCTGCAGTTGGTGGTGAGCACCGGCAGGCCGTAGGTGTGGTGGTAGGCGCGCACCAGGTGGTCACTGGCGGCCTTGCTGGCCGAGTAAGGGCTGTTGGGTTCGAAGGCTTTCTGTTCGGTGAAGGCCGGGTCGGTCAGGCTGAGTGTGCCGTAGACCTCGTCCGTGGACACATGCAGAAAGCGAAATGAGGCTTTGGCCGTGTCGCCAAGGCCACCACAATAGGCTCGCACCGACTCCAGCAGGTGGAAGGTGCCCACCACGTTGGTCTGAATGAAGTCTTCCGGGCCATGGATGGATCGGTCCACATGGCTTTCGGCGGCAAAGTTGACGACGGCTCGGGGCTGGTGTTCGGCCAGTAACCGGTCGACCAGGGCGCGGTCGCCGATGTCGCCGTGCACGAAGTGGTGGCGCGGATCGCCCTGCAGACTCGCCAGGCTTTGCAGGTTGCCCGCGTAGGTCAGCTTGTCGAGGTTGACGACCGGCTCGTCAAACTGGGCCAGCCAATCGAGTACAAAATTGGCGCCGATAAAACCGGCAGCTCCCGTCACAAGCAACATGTGAGTTTCCTTAAGAGAGTTGGACGCTCGAGGCGATCGACTTATGTTTTGGTCTGCGAAGATTCCACTGGCTCAACACCTTCGCCGCCAGAGGCGCCTTGACCGCAAATACTGGGCAAACGACCCAGGTGTTTGAAGAAATACCGCGACATGCTGGCGGCATGCCAAGCCATGTACCGCGGGTTGCTTCGGCTGGCGCGCTGGGCCGCGTGAACCACACTGACCGTGGGCACCAGCACCACTTTCCAGCCAGCTGTCCACAGGCGGGCACACAGGTCAACGTCTTCGTAGTAGAGGTGGAATTTATCATCAAAGCCACCCATCGCTCGGAACGCCTCGGAGCGAAACAGCATGAACATGCCAGCGACCCACTCCACCGGAAAGCCGTTTTGAAGGGCGGGTTCGGTCGGGTCGTACCGGCCGTCGGCATGCCCCACGGCTTTGCGTATCAGGCTGGCCAAGGTCGGGAATCGACGCGCGCTATCTTCTACTCGCCCGTCTGGGCTGAGCACCACAGGAGCCACAAGACCGACCTCTGGGTCTTGCATGTGCTCTAGCAGCGCCGGGAACGGGTCTCCGGTCAACCGAACATCCGGATTGACGACACCAAAAAATGGCGCTGTACAAGTTTTGAAGGCCTCGTTGTGGTTGCTGCCGAAACCTTTGGGGTGTGCATTGACCGTATGCACACCGCTCAGGCCTTGCAAGGCATCCGTGGCTGGTTCAGGGAGGTTGGAGATGAGTCGGATGGCTGGAGGATGGGCAAGCGCAGCCAGGTCGTGCAGCAGCAAGCGGGCCAAGTCCATCTGGCCGTGGCTGACCACAGACAGCTGGACCGCCGGGTGCTCGGCGGTATCCACTTGGCTGGCAACACTCTGGGATGTTGGGTAGCAGCTGGCAGGCCACATCATTCGCGCCGCAGTGCAGTCATCAACAGCAACACTGCCACAACGGAGAACAAGCTCAACACCAGGCCGATCACCAGTTTGGAAGGGTTTGAACGCGCGGTGGTCAAGGTGAACAAAAGGCTGCCCTCAACCTCGACACCATTTTCAATGGCTTTGCCTTGGTACAGGTCGCGCGTCAGCAGCGTGGTGACCGAAGAGCCGATTTGTCCGTTGACGCCCCTCAGGTCAAGAAAGACTTGCCTGCCCATGATCTGCTGGTAGGTCAGGCCTGGGAAGCAGGTGCGCTGCATGGCGTTGTTGGTGACGGCGCAAGCGTTTCGCAGGCGACGGTGGATCTGGCCGTCTACGTTGAGCTCCACCGAAAACACACCCAGGTTGGGCCGGTCGTCGTAGTTCGCCATCAACACGTTCACACAGACCTCGCTGTCCAGGTCTTGCGGCGCCGGTAAAACCGTGTATAGCATGTTGACCGGTTGCCGGATCAGGTAGCTGGAGTCAATTTCGTGTGCGGCGAAAGTGTCCAGCCTTTTGGCTTCGTAGAGCATCGAGCGTTCATAGCCGGGCTTGAGCACGCCCTGCACCCAGGCCGTGCCCACCACCAGCAAGAGGCCCAACAGCCACAGATGCAGCAGGTGCTTATCAAGGAAGGACTTCATGACCGCCGCGGTAAAAGTAGTGGGGAATGATTTGAAGCAGGTACGCATCCACCTCCATCAGCAACAAGAATGCCGCGACCATAGCCACCCACCGGGCCCGTACCTGGAACTTCAGCAACAAAATGGCAACCGCGACCAGCAGCATGGGGATCAGCGGATAAAAATAGCGACCATGTATGGCCCTCAGCCATCCAAAGGCCACGTAGCTGGTGTAAATCTGCGTCAGCAAAATGCTCCCGAACAGAAAAAAGGCAATCCATGCCAGCAAAAACAGCCGTTCGTGTACGTCGCGGACAAAACTGATCAAGACGAGGGAGCTGATGCCCAGGAAGAAGGTCAGCGCAATGGTGGCAATCCGGACGTGACCGGAGAAACTCGGAAACGTCAGGATTTGTGCATAGGCGTAAACCGAGAAACCCGTGGCCGCCAGCATGCACACCACGGCCAGTGCTCGCGCTGGTCGGATGCGTGATGTGATCTGGTTGAAGCCATCGTGGATCGACCGTATCGGGTACTCCAAAGTGGTTGGCGCATTGGCCAGGCGCAAGAAAATCGTCACCAAGTAAACGATAGAGAAAAGGGCCAGCCCAAACAAAAGCAATGAGAAAAACTCCTTGGGCACGCCATCGACCTGAAGCATCATGCGCTGGCCTTTCCAGCCGACCAGCCCATAAAAATGGAGAAAAAACTGCTCAAACAGGGGCGTGGTCTGGACCAGCTCCACCAAGGTGATGTCCTGTTGCTTGGCGGGAATGTCGCCAATCTTGAAGGGATTGCCAAAATGGTAAATGTTGCGTGCCATCCAGATGATGGGCGCTGTCAAGGCAATGGCTGCGACGCCGGTCATGTGACCCAGCCAGCGCACCACCGGGCCACGCATGGAGACGGCGATGATCACCAGAAAAATGGCCAGCATGACCCAGGCCGTCATCTTGGTGCCCGCGGCAAGGCACAACCAGAAGGCGCATATATAAGCGCTTTGCAGATGCTCGTGCATCAAGAAGCGCACCAGATACAAAGTCGCCAACGACGAAAACATCAACAACAAAATGTCGTGGTTGGTGCCCGAGGCGAGGTGCGAAACCATCGGGATGAACCCCAGCGAGGCGGCCAACAGTGTTGATCGGCCGGTGTCCAGACCCACGCTGACAAAGCTGTGGAACAGCGCCAGGATCACCACGCCCAGCGCCAATGCAGAAATCAAGCGAGGCAGGCGGTAAAGCCAGTAGGGGGGGGCATCAGCCATCAAGCCCAGCTTGAGCGGAATGGCAGCTAGTGCGTGGTAGACCGGCGGGTGCTGGGCAATCCAGTTGTTCGAGGCCCCAAAAGGGCGAGCGGTGTCACTGGGATCCCGCTTCAAGGCAATTTCAATGCCTTTGTTGGTGAAAATTTCGCCAGCCGTATACGCTTGGCCCAACAAAGGCATTCCCCTTCCACTGGCCAGATCGGCCACATAGGAGAAGTGGGCGCGTTCGTCGGGAATCATGTCCAGCGGTGTTACCCAAAACGCCAGAAACAAGGCTTTGGCGCACATCAAGAGCGCGAGCAAGCGAATGGGCCATTGGGAAGTTGAGGCCATGGGATCAGTTCGGTGTCGGTAGAGACGCTGCCGAAATCGGCGGGCAGCGAGGCGGCCATGCCAAAGAGAAGTCTTCCAGGTCCCCCGCGAGGTTTGGGCTGTAAAACGGATCCTGGTTGATCAGTGCCACCCAACGCGAGGTAAACAAGCCGTGCTCCTGTTCCGCTGGCGAGAGCTTGGGTCCTGCGCTGCACTCCGCCTCGGTCGCGGCCTTGCCAGCATCGAGCCCGCTGCCTGGCGCTGCTTCGCGGCAACTGACTTCTGGCAGCAGCACGCTGGCCATGCCCGCCTGGTAAGCCTTAAGGCACCAATCAACGTGGGCCGCTTCATGGGTCTGGAAAGACACGTCGTAACCACCCAATCGCTGAAACAATGAAGTTTTGAAGACACAACACTTGGGGGTCACTGCCGCATAGTTGCTGCGCAAACGCGCTCGGCCAAAGTACCCGCCGCTTTCTTCGTCGATGTGTTTGCCCGCCGTCATGCAAGTACGGTCTGGTGCGTGAGAGAGCAAGTAGCCACCATCTTGCAAGCGACCACGCCAGTCCCACACCACACCACCGGCTGCGCCTGTGTCGCTCTGCAAGGCAGCGGCAAACAGCTCGATGAGCATGTCGGGCTCGGGCGCGCTGCAGCGGGCATCCAGCAGGAGCACCACCTCTGCCGTCTGCTGAGCGATGAAGCGGTTGAGTTCAGCCAGCATGTCAACCCGATCCAGTGGGGCCAGGTGAATGCTTTGGGGTGGGTACGGCAGGTGAGCCAGGAGGCCTTCATGCTGTGTTGTGGCATTGGCCAATGTGTGATCCAACAACACGAGGGCAAAGCTGGGCGCGACGCGATGGCTTGCCTTCCTCAGGTAGCCGATACCGGCGTAGTGGGCGATCCATGGGCGGCCGGTGCGGTCAAAGTGTTCGTTCAACGCTCTTTCAGCCGCCGTGGCCGCGTAGGGCTTGGCCGAGGCCGACAAAGCGGTGCTTGCGGCGTGCGCGCGCCAGTGGTACAGCACATGGGGAATGTGCACGATGGCAGCATCGGGAATGTGCTCGATGCACCGCAGCGCCAGATCGTAGTCTTGAGAGCCTTCGAGCCCGACCCTGAAGCCCCCGACCCGCTGAACCAGTTCTCGCTCGTAAACACCCAGGTGAGAGATCATGTTCTGGGAGTAAAACAGCTCTCGGTTCCAGTCGGTCTTGAAATAAGGGGAGTAGCGCCTGCCACGGTCGTCGATGCGGTCTTCATCGGAATAGAGAATCTTGGCGCCTGGGTTTTGCGCCAGCGTTTGCGCCACCAGATACAGCGCCTCGGGTGGCAAGATGTCGTCGTTGTCGAGCAAGACCAAGTAGCTGCCAGTAGCCAAGCTCAGCGCCGAATTGGAGGCCGCAGAAATGTGACCGTTTTGTTCCCTGAACACGTACTTGATGCGAGGGTCTTCCTGGCTGTAGCGGGTCAGCTGTTGGCGAACCTTGGCGTTCTTGGAGCAGTCATCGGCAATGCACAGTTCCCAATGGGGATACAGCTGGGCGCGAACCGACTGGATGGCTTCTTCCAGGTGGTCCAGGCGCGGATCGTAAACCGGCATCAGGATGGAGAAAAGCACGGTGGGCTCGGCCTCCATGGACGCCGCGATGCGGTCTAGCTCAGCTTTGGGGACCTGCCGGTAGGTTTTGAGCCACTTGCTGTAATTGTTGCGGTCGTAACCCAGCGAAAAAGTGGAGGGTCGGATACTGGCGGCCTTGTGCAAGGCTTTCAGACGGCGCAAAACGCCCGGCAGACCGTCTTGCTTTGCGACCCCCATGGCCTTGATCATCAAGGCTCTCCAGCCTCCTCCAAACTGCAAGGAAAGACTAAAAAACCGATGAATGGTAGAGACGAAATGGCGCATGTCAGGTGAGGTGGGTTATCGGGCCTGTGCCAGTAAGGTTTTGGCCATGCGCTCTGCTATCAGCCGCTGCCCTTCTTCGTTGGGATTGAAGCCATCGATATAAACCTGAATCCCATCGCGAGCAGCCGAACGTATTTCCTCATGCATAGAAATACAATTGAACAACCCTTGTTCACACACGTTGGCAAAACTTCGAAAGAGGGGGTGTCTGCTGGTCGACTCCAGTTCGGCTGCTTCAGGCCAGATCAACAGATGCAATTTGGTGGGTCGCGTGCTCAAAAAATTGCCCACCTGGACCATGTAATCTTGAGGTCGCAGCAGTGCCAGTTGGTCATACATATCTGCCGAAGGCTCTTCAGCGGGGCAATCATGCGGCGCCAATGCCGGAAGATAAGTGGGCAGAATGTAGCGAAAAATCAACTCTGAAAGGGCCGAAAACGGTTTTTCGGTTGGGTGCTGTGAGCCATTTGCCAAAGCAAAAGGATTGACGGTCAAGGTATCGCTGCTTGCCACAATGAACACGGTATCGGCATTGAATGAGCCATACCTCTCCAGATAGCCCAGCCAGTTCCTGGGGCCCCAGTTGTCTGCTGAGAGATTGGCTACAAATACGTTTCGGTCAGGCATCAACTGCCACAACCGCGTGCTGGCCAGGTGCTCATGTGAGGTTCGAATGCCGCCATGCGCAATGGAGTCTCCAAGCACCAAGATGCGTTGAACTTCTTTATTCGATGGGTCTGGCAGTGGCTCTGACCGCATGCTGTATTCGTTGACCAGAATACGTTTTCCCCGCCGGACCAGATCTTGGTTGGGCGCGATGAGATAGCCAATTTCATCGTCTTGCACATACAGTGGCGGATCTCCCAGGCCAAGCTTTTCGCGCGCAAACCACTCCGCTGCGATCACGCCCACCAACGCCAACACAATGGTCGAGACGAAAAACTTGGATTTGTTGCTCGGCTTCATGCGGACAGGGCGGTTGAAATGACGTTGGACATGCGCAACAAGCCTATGGAGCAGGTGCCGGTTTTTTTGGACCGAAGCTTTCAGTTGTCAGACCGGTGTACCAGCCCTTCAAAATGCTGTTGATGGCGGCGAACCGGGTTGGCGAGAACAGGGCAACAAAAGCCAGCAATCGAAGCGAACGAAAAAAATCCCAACATTTCCAGGTCAGTGAGATGTAGGGGCGCTTGTAAAGCAACACGCTGTTGCGGTACATGTAGAAATACCGCAAGCTGCTGTGCCGAGGCACATGCCGCCAGCCGAAAAGCCAAACGCGCTGTGTGTCGTCCCCGATCTGATGCTGTATTTTCGCACCACAAACACCATAAAGCTCATAGCCATGGTGTGCCGCTCGAAGGCACCACTCGGTGTCAACATGGTCGATGAACAGCGTATCGTCCATGCCGCCGATATCGTCAAGGGCTGCCATCGACACCATGGAGCCCGAAGAAATCACGAAGTCGGCCCGGACCACTTGCTCTGTTGGTGAGCACGACTTCCGCTTGAACCCCAGGGGCGTGATGCGTACATGGCCGCTCCAGTGCCCGGTGTGTGTGCTCTGGTGTGCCGAAGCCACGGCGGCCACCTTTCGCCCTTGCGCCTTCAGCAAGTCGAGTGCCGCTGCGAGCCGTCCAATACAGTCGTCCAGCGGTTGGCTGTCTTGGTCCAGAAACAGAACCGCATCAACCCCCAGCTTCTTGGCCACTTCAACGCCCTGGTTTTGTGCGCGCGCCAGCCCCATGTTCTGGGGGTTGCTTTTCACATGCAGAGCAGAAGGGTGCACGAGTTGCTCGCAGACCAGTTGGTCATCCAATGCACCATCGTTTGAAACCAGGACGACCACGTCGACTTTCCCGCTCAGCGCCTTCAGCAGGGCGAACAGCATGGTTTTATCGGGTCGGAAAGTGACAACGACCGCAGCAACAGGCGGGTTGCCAGCGCCGGTCATGCGATGTGGGCCAGGCGCTGTAGCATCGACAGGGGTTGGGCCTCCGCCGCCGAACGCCAACAAATGTTCGCTGAGAGGGGCATTGCACAGTTTGAGCAGAGGCGACACCGGATCAGAACGGAATGTTGGCAGACAGGCTGAACTGAGACTGCAATTCGGCGCCGTCGCGCTGCCAGTTGTAGCGACCCTGGAGGCGAATGCCATCCCTCATCAGGTAATCGCCACCCAGGGAAACGGTCGTCCGCCGAGCAGAGGAGGGCGACAAGAACTCTCTTTGCCACAGCCCCGGGTTCGACATTTCGCGCCAGCTGACTTCAAGCGGCCCCTTGTCAAGGCTTTGAAGGTGTTGAAAACCACCCGAAAAAACCAGGCGGTTTCCACCCTCCAACACGATGGGGTGGCTGGCGAAATCCATGCCGATCGACAATGCGCTGCGGGAATGCTTCATGCCAGCGAACTGAACATCGCTGGTGTACAAGCTGCGCGCGGTGGACGCGGGTGTTTCGTGGATGTGGTGGCTGACCATGGCCCAAGGTGTGACCAATCCAGCGGCGGGTTCGAAGGTCTTGCGCAGCTTGCTGTTGAAAGACCAGGTGTTGACTTGGTACTTGTTGCGGGTGCTGTCCAGCAAGATGTCGTCAACCTCGGTGTGATCCAGCTCCATGCCCATGTGGTTGACTTGGGAACTCAACAGGTAGCCGCTCAGGGGCTGATGCCAGTAAAGGCCCGCACTGGAACTTTTCTGTGCAGTGGGCCATGGGCTTGTTCGGCTTTGGCTCCAGTCATGCTGGTTTTTTTGGGAGACGGCGAGCCCCCATTGACTGTTGACTCCGTTGGCGCGCGGCTTTCCCTGGAAATCGAGCAGGAAACCCATGGTTGGAATGGCGGCATGTGGACCTTTGGCTGTGGGGCCTGGATTCACGGAGCGGCTGTCTTGGTTGTGAAGTGGGACTAAACGGAATGCCGTGGTTTGCAGCGCCTGAGGGTTGTGCTTGAGTACCAGCGTCTCACGGTCGATGTCCGCGTTCAGGCTGGCGGCTGCGGCTGCGCCAGCACCAACGCTGTTGGCCCAGTTCCAGCCTCGAGTGAGGTAGTGCTGGTAGACGCGGGAGATGATTTCTTGCCCTCGACTGCCAAAATGTCGCGTGTCGACATAGAGCGCGTCGGTGGCCGATCGAGCCCGGTTGGGTGAGCGGACATTGACAAAACCGTACTTCGCAGGATCCTGGTAGATCCGTTCAAACACAGTAAACATGTCCACTGCAATGACGTTCGCATGAGCGTTCGCCTGCCCCGCAATGAAGTTGTTCCAGGACACCACCTGCCCGTTCAACGATGACAACACCGCCGGGTTTCGGCTCCAGTCGTGGATCTGGGTCAGAAAAAGTCGGCGGTTTTCGGTGGCGGCGCCATCCACGAGCAAGGTGTTGATGCCAGCGGCAAGACCCGCCTGCGCCGAGCGCAAGCCGTCTCTGCTGCCGGTGCGCCCTATGTCGTTGTGCCCGAGGTAGACAACGGTCAGATCTTGATCTTGCAGCGCACTGTTGCGCCGTTTCCAGTTGTTGATTTGTTGGTCAAAAGAGATGGCCTCACCCCGGGCAGCGCGCGCGCCTGAAATTGCATAGTTTTCACTGCGTTGGGTAATGCCCCGGGCGCCCAGTTCATTCACCCAGTTCTTGGTGCCCTGTAAATTGGTGAAGGCTGTCTCTGAGTAGCTGTCGCCGAACACACGCAGGGTAGCCACTTTGGCAGACCCGCTGGGCGCTCCTGCGCTATAGGGGTTGGGAACGGCCGGGCCTGCCGAGCTGTCGCCGCCGGCGCCGCTTGCGCAACCAAAAAGCAAAGTGCTTGCCGCCAATAGAAAGAACAGCGAGCTCGCGGTTCGTAAACCACCACAGGCTGACAAGTCGCTATTGGGGTTCGGTTGGATTTTTGGGTGTCCGTTCACAGATAGCTACCTTGGTGTTTATCTCGAAAAATCGGCATTAGAAAACGCAGTTTCAGAAATACAAGCGTTTCTCAAACGTTGGCCATATCGGCTTTTTCACAAACTGAAAACCCCGATATTCACAAGACCGGTTGTGCAATATCGTTCAAACTTCTCAGGCGCAGACGCTCATTTTGCGGAGTCCAGCACATCCAGCAAGGGCGCGCAGCCTAGTCCACAACCGAGCCTGTTTTCCTGACAGTCATGCGCTGGTGCTGCTTGGCGCCACGCTTGTTCACTTTTGTGGGCTTGGTGGTCTTCACGAAAGCAACCTAATATTCTGCCATAGGCCATACAGCTTACTGTGGTGTTTTTGCTGCTGGCGAGTGCCTGTTCACTGTCCCAACAACCCGTTCAGATCGCAAGTACCCAACGAGGGTGGCCTTGAATCGGGTCAAAGTACAGGAGGAGCGATCAGAGCGTCCACAAGACCCAGGTCCTTGGAACCAAGCTGGCCGCTGGCGCCTTTCAGGCGTAACTGATCGAGCAGCAACTTGTATCGGGCCTGAGCCAAGTCCCGCTTGGCCTGGAAAAACTGGCTTTGGGCATTGAGCACGTCCACGTTGATCCTCGCGCCCAACTGGTACTCCAGGAGGTTGCCCTCGAGTGCGCTCTTGCTCGAAATTTCGGCAGACTTCAAAGCGCGAACCTGACCCGCAGCCGTCTGAAGCCCAAAAAAAGCTTGTCTTGTGTCCTGTATGACCCTTCTGGTGACGGTGTCGCGGTCTGCTCGGGCTTTGTCTTCCAGCGCGATCGCCTCTTTGACCTGGTTCTGGACCGCATGGCCTGCAAACAGCGGTAGTGTGAACTGCAAGCCGATACTGGTGTTTTGCGAGCGAGACCGACCGGGCGATGCAGTTGGGTCGTGGGGGTTGCGCGTGACCTGGTAACTACCGACCAAATCAAGTGTTGGTTTGTGTCCTGCCTGCGCGATCTGGACCGCAATTTCAGCCACTTCCTGTCGCCTGGTGGCCGCGACGATGGCAGGATGTGTGCCGACGGCAAGCGCCAACCAGTCTTCGATCTGCGCCAACTCGGGCGGTGTTGGCGAGTCACTTTCTATGCCTGCCAGCGGCAACGGTTTGACGTGTGGCGTGCCCACCAGTTGATCCAGATGCAGCCTTCTGACGAGCAGATCGTTTTTTGCCGCGATTTCCTGCGATAGCACCAAATCGAATCGGGCTTGCGCTTCGTGCGTGTCAGTGACTGTGGCAGCCCTAGCCTTGAATTTCATGCGGGCCGCGTTCAGTTGTTCCTGAATGGCCGATTTCAAGGCATTCAGGGCACTCAGCGCATCGTTCGCTGACAGCACCTCAAAATACGCTTGCCCAAGCCGAAGGATCATGTCCTGCTCGGCCAGCACCAGTTGGGCAGAACTGGCCTCAACCAATAAAGCCGCTTGCTGAAGGCGCTGCCACTGTGCGGGTCGATACAGTGGTTGTTGGGCCGACACAATCGCGTTTTGTCGATGGAAGCTGTGCGCAGGAGCTGACGTTGTGTTGTCAGCGTGAACCCTGCTGATCTCAGCTGAAACGCCTACCTTGGGCAAAACGCCAGATCTGGACTGCTGCGCGCTTGCCAGGTTGGCCTCGTGCTGCAGCCTGGCTGACAAATACGCGCTGTCATGGCTGCGGACAGCGTCGTAGAGTTCTGTCAGGCTTTGGGCTCGTACGCCACCGGAAGTGAACAAACAACCAGTCAGACACAGGACCAATGGCAAAAGGCGCATGGCCAAGCAAGTATTCCGGTTTTGGGGTGCTTTCATGCTCGGCTCAGTCTATCAAGGTGGTTGTGGTCCAGTGCGGTGTGTGAAGCCCGCTTTGTACGGCATGCTCAGTGGCGTTGTCGTGTGAATCACACACCCAGCACCCCCAACGCAAACGGCAGACTCAACATGCCCAGCAAGGTCGACAGCGTCACCAGCCCAGCCACATAAGCTCCGTCGTACCCCATGCGCGCAGCCAGCACGTAACAGCTTGAAGCTGTTGGCACAGCGGAAAACATCAGCAGGACCGTGGTTTGTACTGGGTCCAGCCGAAACAGCAGCGCCATGCCCAGGGCCATGACCGGCATGCCCAGGTGTTTGATGGCCAGCACCGCCGACCCCAGCAGTTTGGCGGCCTGCAGGGAGCCCAGTTGCATGCCGGCGCCGGCGGCCATCAGGCCTAGCGCCAGCGACGCTTGCCCGATCCGGCTGACAGTGGGCTCCAGCCACAAGGGAATCTGAAACCCGATCAGATTGGCTATCAATCCGCTGGCGGTCCCGATGATCAAGGGATTGCGCAGCAATTCGCTTGCGAATCGCTTTTGCGCCTGCCGCGCCATCGGCCAAACAGCGCCCACGTTGAACAGGGGCACACATACCCCAATGATCACTGCGATCAGCTGCAGGCCTTCCGGGCCCGCGACCTTGCTGGCCAGGGCCAGCGCAATGAAAGAGTTGAAGCGAAAGCCGATCTGCGCACTGGCCGCGTGAAGGCGCGGGTCGATGTGGCGACCCAGCCAAGGCCAGTGGGGCAGCGAGTACGACAAGGCAATCCCCAGCAAGCCCAGGCTGAAAGCAGCGGCCATCAGGCTGGATGTCGCGCCCAAATCCAGAGGGCTTCGCACGATGGACTGGAACAAAAGGACGGGGAACAGGAAGTAATAGACCAG
>DAIOEI010000014.1:0-16430 GCA_036746335.1 Hydrogenophaga sp.
TTGCGCCTGGGCCAGCGTGGTTACGCTGCCGTGGCCGGGCACCACCACTTTCGGTACCAGGGCCTCCAGGGCTTCAAAGCTTTGCAGCCAATTCTTGGTGCGGCTGACCGCGTGCAGTCCCAGGATGCGTTCCCCATAAACCACATCTCCCGTGAACACCACCCCGCTCTGCGGCAGCCAGACCATGCTATCGCCCGGTGTGTGGCCGCCGCCCCGGTGCACCACTTGAACGGTCACGCCGCCGAAGTCGAGCTGTGTGTCTGCCTCCTTGAGCCAGCGGGTGGGCAGCACAATTTCGGTGCCGTCCATCTTTTCTTTCAGCACAGGCGCGTTGGCTTTGAGGTGCGCCGGGCCCCGCGCTTTCATGTCGGCTTCGGCAGCGGCGTGGGCCATGATCTCGGCGCCCTGGGCCTTGAAGAAACCGTTGCCCAGCCAGCGGTGGTCTTGCCCGCCGGTGTTGATGACCCATCGGATAGGCTGCGGCGTCACCTTTTTCACGGCTGCGGCAATCTGCCGGGCGCCCTGAAGGCTTGCGCCGCTGTCGATCAGCAGCGCCCCGGCGGGCGTGACCACCAGACCCAGGTTGGCGTTGAGGGCCTCGTTCTCATAAGTCCGGCCTTCGATGTCGCCCACGTAGGCGTAAACATTGGGCGCCACCGGCTGAAAGACCACCTCCACCGCATGGGCAGCCCAAGAACAGCCGAGCAAGGCGCCGGCACAGAGCATTTTCTGAAAGCGATGGAGAGGCAGAAACATGGGGTGAAATCCGGTGGTGGTGGTCATGGGTTCAGATCAACTGGGCGATGGCTTCAACGTCTTCGGCAAACATCTGGCCTTTTTCGGCCAGCAGCAGCCGACCATCGCGACCGCGCAGCAAGGTGATGGGCAGACCCCGCGGTTTGGGGAAGGTCTTGCGCCAATCCGGGCTGGCCCAGCCGCTGGGAAAGCTGTAGCCCCTGGCCTTGAGATAGGCCACGGCATCTTCGGGTTTGCGGTCGATGGACAGCGCCAGCATCTGCAACCCACGGCCCTTCTGGCTGCGCCACAAGGCTTCCATGCTCGGGCTCTGCAACGCGCAGAATGGGCAGGTGCTGGACCACCAATAAACCAGCAGAGGCTGGCCTGCGGCCAGGGCGGGATCAAAAACACGGCCGTCAAACAGCGCCAGCCGCGGTACGTCCAGCACACTGCCCAGCGGCGGCAGTGGTGGCGCTTTAGCCTCCTCAGCGGCTGCCGATGCGGGCTGCGCCATCGCGTTCGCAGCCGTGAGCGCTGCGCTCCCGAGCAGTGCTGCTGCCCGCAAACAGCTGCGCCGCGTCCAGGCAGTGGGGTGGCGGAGATCAGGCGGTGGATGGGAAGCGAGCAGGTTCATGCACAGAGAATAGAACAGACACCACCGAACGGCAACGGCACCCAAGGCGCAGCGAATGCCGCCCGCGTCCTGCGGCACAATCGGTTGCATGCAAAACGGAACTCTTCTCGCCGCCATTGATCTCGGCTCCAACAGCTTCCGCCTGGAGATTGGTCGCTTTCATTCAGGCCATATCGAGCGGGTCGAATACCTCAAAGAGACGGTGCGCCAAGGCAGCGGGCTTGACGAAGACAAGATGCTCAGCATGGCCGCCATGCAGCGTGGCTGGGATTGCCTGGCCCGCTTTGCCGAGCGGCTGCACGGTTTTCAGAAGCCCCAGGTGCGGGCGGTTGCCACCCAGACGCTGCGCGAAGCCCGCAACCGCGAGGAGTTCTTGCGCAAGGCCCAGAGCGTGCTGGGTTTTGCCATCGAGGTGATCTCGGGCCAGGAAGAAGCACGCCTGATTTACCAGGGCGTGTCGCGGCTGTTGCCACAGTCGGAAGAAAAGCGCCTGGTGGTGGACATCGGCGGGCGCTCGACAGAAATGATCCTGGGCGTGGGCTACGAGGCCAAACGGATGGAGTCGTACCGGTTGGGCAGCGTGGCCTGGTCGGGCAAATACTTCCCGCGCGGCCAGTTGACGGCAGCGGCCTTCAAGACGGCCCAGGTGGCTGCCAAGGCGGTATTGGACGAAGCCCTGGACACTTTCCCCCCCGATCAATGGTCGGTGGCCTATGGTTCATCGGGCACGGTGGGCGCAGTGGCCGACATCCTGGCTGCCAATGGCTGGGCCAGCGGCGTGGTCACGCGCTCCGGGCTGGACTGGTTGCTCGACAAGCTGATCAAGGCAGGGGATATCGACAGCCTGAACTTTGAAGGCTTGAAGGACGATCGTCGCGCGGTGATCGGTGGTGGGTTGGCGGTACTGCGGGCGGTTTTTGACCTGTTTGGCATCGAGCAGATGCTGCCCGCCCAGGGCGCTTTGCGCCAGGGTGCGTTGTACGACCTGATCGAGCGCGGATCACAAGAAGGCGATGTGCGCGAGCGCACGGTGCGCTGGCTGGCCGACCGCTTCTCGGTGGACGAAGCGCAAGCCCAGCGCGTGAGCACCGTGGCCACGACGCTGTTTGCACAGGTGGCTGCTGTGGACGCGCAGAACCAGCGCTACTCGCAGAAGCTGGCCTGGGCGGCACGGCTGCATGAAATCGGCACCCACATTTCGCACGATCGCTCTTACCACCACGGCGCCTACATTCTGGACAACGTGGATGCGCCCGGTTTCTCGTTTCCCGAGCTGCACCGCATGAGTCAGCTGGTGCTGGGCCAGCGCGGCAAGCTGCGCAAGCTGGAGCAGTCGCTGGAAGACGAGCTGTTTGCAAAGCAGCTGATGTGCCTGCGCCTGGCGGTGCTTTTGTGCCATGCCCGGCAATTGCCCGAGTACCAGTCGATCGAGCTGGCCTACAAGACTGGCGTTTTCAAACTCTCGACCAATCCTGGCTGGGCGCGCCGCTACCCGCAATCGGCCTGGCTGCTGGACGAAGAAGTACTGACTTGGCAAAAAACCGCCTGGCGCCTGAGCGCCGACGTTCGCTGATGCCACAGGCGCGCCGCACACCATGGCCCTGATTGTGGCTGCCGAGGACGACGGCAGCACCCTCAAGCTGATCACTCTGGTGCTGCGCAACCAGGGCCACCATGTGCTGCCGGCCGACGATGGTTTGAACGCCTGGCGACTGGTGCGCGAACACCGCCCCGACCTGATCGTCAGCGACATCAACATGCCTGGTCTCAGCGGATTCGAGCTGCTGCAACACCTGCGCGACTCCACCGTGCTGGGACAGACGCCGCTGATCTTGCTGACTTCATTGCAGGAGCGCCGCGACATGCGCCAGGGCATGGTGCTCGGAGCCGATGACTACCTGACCAAACCACTGCGTCCCAAAGAACTGACGGAGGCAGTGCAGGCCCAGCTCAACCGCCAGCAAGTGCGTGCGCATGTGGCGCAGATGCAGATGCAGAGTGCGGTGGCGCAGGCCCTGGAAGACCAGGCCTGGAACCTGCATGAGCAATACGAGCACCGGCTCGCGCGTGAGCTGAGCGAGCAATGGCCGGGAGAACGAAGCGACAGCGTGAGCCTGCAATACGACTGCGCCACCGTGCTGTTTGCCGATATCCGCCACTACCGCGAGTGGGCGGCCGGATTGCAGGCATCCGAGCTGAGCGAGCTGCTCAAGCGGTTTTATGACAACAGTGGCGACACGGTGCACCTCTTTGGCGCCAGTGCCATGCAGTTCGTGGGCGAGGGCGTGCTCGGCGTTTTTGCAGAGCCCTGCGGGGGCCGTGCATCGTCGGCGCCCTACCCGCTGCGCGCGATCAAGGCAGCGCTGGGGCTGCGCAGCGCCGCCGCCGGCATGGCCGACTACCTGGGTCAACGCTTCCCTGGCCGGGTCCTGCCACCCTTTGAGGTGGGCATTGCGCTGCACACCGGCCCGGTGGCCATGATGCGGCTGGAGGGCCTGCTGGGCGGCAACACGCAGTTGGTGCCCGTGGGACAGACCGTCAACGACACACTCGCCATCCAGCGCAGTGCGCTGCACACGGGCATCACGGTTTCAGCGCTGACATTGCGCCAGCTCACCGGAGCGGTCCGCCCCTTGGAGCGCTACCTGATCCCCCTGCCTCACTGCGATGCACCGCTCGATGTTTGCCGCGTCGAGCCCATCAGCGCCTGATCTGCCACCTCACCGCAACCCCGCTCAGCCCTTCTCCCGCCCACACCGTGTTGCCCACTTTGTTGTTTCGCCGCCGGTTTGCCTTGCGCCCCGCCCTGATGAGTGCGCTGGTGCTGGCCGCGCTGCTGCCCGCAGTGCTGGTGTCGTGGCTGTTGTCGAGCAACAGTTCTCGCGCCATCGAGACCTTGGCCGAAAACGCCATGAGCCAGGCGGCGCACCGCATCGATGTGGGCGCACTGGCCCACCTGGGCGAGTCGCACACGGTGGTCAATGCCTTGGTGCCGCCCTTTACCACCTCGGGCACCGAAGGCGAGCGCACCCGCAACTGGCTCAAGGACAGCGCCGGCTTCGAACTGATGGCCCATGCCCTGACCCAGCAATCGCCCAACGTCCCCTACCTGTACGTGGGCACCGAAGACGGGAGCTTCTTTGGCCTGGAGCGCGAAGAACAGGGTTTTGTGGTGCGCACCATCGGCCCGGGTGAGAGTGGTCGTCGGCACTTTCTGATTGCGCAACCGGGTGACCGCAGCCAGCTGCTGCGCACCGAGACCACCGTGTTCGACCCCCGCCGCAGACCGTGGTACCAACTGGCCGCCACCACCCGCAAGCGCGTCTTCACCAACGTGTACCGCTCGGCGGTGAAAGACCAGTTCGACCTCACACTGGCACACCCGATTTTTGATGCCGACCAAAGAACGCTGCTGGGCGTGATGGCGGTGGACATGAGCCTTGCCCGGCTGACAGAGCTGATCCGCAGCACACGGATCAGCGACAACGCGGTCACCTACCTGGTCGATGGTCAGGGCCTGATTGTGGCCAGCTCGGGTGAAGAAGCTTTGAGCATGCAGGTAGACGGCAAACACCACCGCATCACGCCGCTGCAAAGTCAGGATGAGATCGTGCGCGAGTCGTACGCGCAGTTCCAGGCTTTGGCCGCCGCAGGCCTGCAGACCGAGCCTGGACTGGTGCGCCTGGAAACACGGCACGACTGGCGCGAAGCCTTGGGCCTGACCAACAGCCGCCTGATGGCACTTCGGCGCCCGTTCGGAAAAAAATACGATCTGGAATGGCAACTGATTGTGGTGGCGCCCGAGAGCGACTTCACCCACCAGGTCTCCCAGGCACGCCACTGGGCGCTGCTTGCCATCGCCGCCCTGATGGGCGTGGGAGCGGTGATCGCGTTCGTGATCGGTCGACGCCTCTCGGCCCAGTTTGACCAGCTCAATGCCTCTGCCCTGCGCCTGGGGCGCGGTGAGGTGCCCCCCGTGCAGCGCTTGACGCGCTTTCGCGAAGTGCACAACCTGTCGCAGGTGATGCACGACAGCGCCGTCAAGCTGCGCGCCTACAACGCGGAAATCGCGCAGAAGAACGCCGCTTTGCGCGACGCCGCGCAGCAACTGGAAGCCCGCGTCACCCAGCGCACGGCCGAACTCGCGGCCTCGCGAGAAGAAGCACTCGCCGCGGTCAAGGCCAAAGCCGGCTTCCTGGCCGTCATGAGCCACGAAATACGCACACCTTTACACGGCGTGGTGGGCATGAGTGAACTGCTGGCCGAGTCCCCGCTCACACCGACGCAGCAAGAGCTGCTGGGTGTGCTCAAGATATCGAGTGATCAGCTGCTCGCGGTGGTGGACGATATCCTTGACTTTTCCAAGATCGAGTCGGGCCGTCTGCAACTGGATCAGCAGCCCTTGAATGTGCGCGCTGTGGTGGCCCAGGCCACCGACATGATGCGCATCAAGGCGCAGGAGAAAGGCTTGCACCTGTCCATCCAGCTCGGCAGCGAGCTGCCCGAGGCCATCTTTGGCGACGCGGTCCGGCTGCGCCAGATTCTGCTGAACCTTTTGTCCAACGCGATCAAGTTCACCGAGCACGGCGAAGTCACACTGCGCGGCTGGCTGGACCCGGATGCGCAGCCGCCGCTGCTGTATTTCAGCGTGACCGACACCGGTGTGGGCATCTCACCCGAGCGCCTGCCCGACCTTTTCCAGCCCTTTGCTCAGGGCGACACCGCCACTGCCCGGGTGTTCGGTGGCACCGGCCTGGGCCTGATGATCTGCAAGCACCTGGTCGAAATGATGGGCGGGCGCATCAGCGTGGTCAGTGCGCCAGGCGCGGGCTCCACTTTTCGCTTCTCGTTGCAGGCCCGCAAGGCAGACCCGGGGCTGGTCAGCCACGCGCCCGCTGCAGCGCCCGAGCGGCAGGAACATACCCAACGCGTGCTCGTGGTGGACGACAACCCGGTCAACCTCAAGGTCGCTTCTGCCATGCTGGAGCGCCTGGGCTATCCGCACGACACCGCCGAAGACGGCAACACCGCACTGCTGGCACTGCAGCGGGCCAATGACAATGGCGAGCCCTACGCCCTTGTGCTGCTGGACAGCCACATGCCCCGCATGGACGGCAGGGCCACTGCGCAGGCCATCCGGACGCGCTGGGGCGACTCTGCGCCAGTGATGATCGGCATCTCAGCCTCCACGCTGGGCGAGGACCGGCAGCGCTGCCTGGAGGCCGGCATGTCGGACTACCTGCCCAAGCCACTGGAGCTGGAGCGCCTGGCGCAGGCGCTGCGGCATTGGTCTCAACCGCGCAAACCCTTGCCGCTGCAAGCCGCCCAAACACCGGCTGCGCCGACACCACAGGGGGTGGACGTTGCGCGCTGGCAGGCGCTGGCCGAGTGCGACCCGGCACAGCAGGGCCAGTTGCAACGCGATCTGGTGGCGGAATTCCTCAGCAGCCTGCGCACCCGCCGCGCGGCGATTCGTGAGGCCGCAGACAACAACCACCATGAGGCCCTGCACCAGGCAGTTCATGCGCTCAAAGGCGGCGCTGAGAACCTGGGGGTAACCGCTCTGGCCCAGGCCTGCGAAGCGCTAGAGCGGTCTGCCAGGGCAGACCAGAAAAACCTGGTGGCTCTGGAAGATCTTGAACAAGAACTGCAGCGTGCCGACCAGTGCCTGCGCGCCTGGTGGGCTCGGGCCTGATCAGATCAGTTCGGGCGTCTGTACCGTGACCACCACCGTCTGGGTGTGCCCGTCGCGCTCGCGGTGCCGCAACCACCACAAGGCACCCTTCTTGACGGCGCAGTCTTCTTCGTGAAGCCCCAGCAGCCGGGCGATGACGCGGCCCAGGGTCGGCTGATGGCCAACCACCACCATGACCGACTTCGCGTGGGGCCACTGCACCAGCTCCAACAGCGCCAGCGGATCGCCCTCGGGCGCCAGTTCCTCGCGCAGCTTGAACTTGCGACCCAGCGCCAGCGCCGTCTGCTCGGTGCGGCTGGCAGGGCTGGCGTAGATGCGGGCACCATCGGGCAACTGGCGGTCGAGCCAGGCGGCCATGCGAGCAGCCTGTTTCTCGCCCCGGGGAGTCAGGCGGCGCGCCAGGTCCTGTGGGTCGCCCTGGCGCCCTTGGGCCAGGTCTGGATGGTCATGGGCTTCGGCATGCCGCCAGAGAATCAGATCCACATCACCTCCCCGAATTGGGTGTTTCAACCCTTGCTGCCATAACGTGCCATCAGGCTGGACTGCGCCGAATCGGCCTTGCCGCGCGAACGCGTGGAGCCGGAAGCGCCGACCGCGGTGTAGCGCCCGTCCGGCTGGAGCAGCCAGGCATCCTTGCTGTCGTGCAGATAGGCCGAAAGGCATTCGTCCATGATGCGGTGGCGCAGCGCGCTGTCGGTCACTGGCCAGGCCAGTTCCACCCGGCGCAGCATGTTCCGGTTCATCCAGTCGGCGCTGGACAGCCAAAGGTCTTCGCGCCCGTCGATGCGGAAGTAGAAGACCCGCGAGTGTTCCAGCAAGCGCCCGATCACCGAACGCACACGCACGTTGTCGGTCACACCAGGCACCTGGGCCGGCAGGATACAGGCACCCCGGCAGATGATGTCGATCTTTGCGCCCTGTTGTGAAGCCAGCGCCAGCGCCTTGCACAGCGGCTCATCGGTCAGCGCATTCATCTTCAGAATGATGCGCGCCTCTTTGCCCGCCTGGGCAGCGGCACCAGCCGCCTCCACCTGCTCCAGCATGGATTTGTGGAGGGTGAACGGCGCTGTCAGCACCTTGTTCAGGCGGGGCAGGCGGCTCTGGCTGGCCAGGTGCAGAAAGAGCTGCTCCAGGTCTGCGGTCAGGGCGTCGTCGGCCGTCAGGTAGCTGATATCGGTGTAGAGACGAGCCGTGCCGGGGTTGTAGTTGCCGGTAGACAGATGGGCGTAGCGCTTGAACTGGGCACCCTCACGGCGCGTGACCAGCAGCATCTTGGCATGGGTCTTGAGGCCCACCACCCCATAGACCACCTGCGCGCCCACCGACTCCAGCCGCTCGGCATAGTTGATGTTGGCCTCTTCGTCAAAGCGGGCCTTGAGCTCCACCACCGCCGTGACCTCCTTGCCCCTGCGCACAGCCTCGCGCAGCAGATCCATCAGCTCCGACTTGGCACCGGTGCGGTAGATGGTCTGCTTGATCGCCAGCACATCCGGGTCATCCACAGCCTCGCGCAAAAAGGCCAGCACCGCATCAAAACTTTCATAAGGCTGGTGAATCAGCACGTCACCCTGCTGAAGCCGGTCAAAGATAGACTGCCCCGGCGTGAGCTGCACCGGCCAACCGGCGTTGTAACGCTCAAAACGCAGCGTGGGCGCGTCCACCTGATCAATCAGCTGGTTCAGGCGCACCAGATTCACCGGCCCGGGCACACGGTAGAGCGCCTGCGGCGGCAGGGCGAACTGCGCCAGCAGAAAATCCGACAGGTATTCGGAGCATCCAGCCGTGACCTGCAGGCGCAGTGCCTCGCCGTAGTGGCGCTGCTGCAGCCCTTTGCGCAGCGCGGTGCGCAGGTTTTTCACTTCTTCCTCGTCCACCGCCAGATCGGAGTGGCGCGTCACGCGGAACTGCGAGAACTCCGTCACCTGCCGGCCCGGGAACAAGTCCTGAAGGTGCGAACGGATCATGCTGGAGATGGAGACAAAGTGCACCTGCTTGGAGCCCTTGACCGGCGGCATGCGGAAAAAGCGCGGCAGGATGCGCGGCACCTTCACAATGGCAATCTCGTTCTCGCGGCCGAAGGCGTCCTTGCCGGTCAGCCGCACGATGAAGTTCAGCGACTTGTTGGCCACCTGCGGAAACGGGTGCGCCGGGTCAAGGCCCACGGGCAGCAGCAAGGGCTGTACTTCGCGCTGAAAACACTCCTTGACCCAGCGGCGCTGGCGCGGATTGCGCTCACCATGAGCCACCAGCTTGATGCCTTTTTTCTCTAGCAGTGGCAGCAGTTCTTCGTTGTAGATGGCATATTGCTCGGCCACCAGCTCGTGCACCTTGGCTGATACCTGCCGGTAGCTTTCTGCGGTGTAGCTTCCCCGCTGTTCGTTGGCCTTGCCCGCCGCCAGTTGGGGCGCCATGCGGACCTCAAAAAACTCGTCCAGATTGCTGGAGACGATAGCCAGGTAGCGCAGCCGCTCCAGCAGTGGTACATCAGGGCGCCGAGCCCAGTCCATCACACGCTCGTTGAAGGCCAGGATGCTGTGATCGCGGTCGAGAAAAGGCAGGCGGTTTGAATGGGTTTGGGCGGTCATGAAAACAGTGGGAATGAGCGGGTGTGGCATTGGCCAGTTGGTATCGGCCAGACTTCTTGCGCAAACACCCTCTTACATTATTCAACAGCCTAAACACTTTTTTTTGACAGGCGTATGTCAGTTTGCACCCATTTTTGGCGCCTGGCCTTGGCCGACGCCGATGGCAGCAAGGCCAGTTGGCTCACGAACAGTTCGGCCGCATGGCGCCATTGGAAGCTCATGGCACGGGCACGGGCCGCATGGCGGGAGCAGCGCAGGGCAGCCCGCCAGGCTTCGTGCAGATCATCGTGCATGGCACCTGCTGTGCTCTCGCCCAGCACTTCCAGTGGACCATTGACCGGATAGGCCGCTACCGGCACGCCACAGGCCATGGCCTCCAGCATCGCCAGACCAAAGGTTTCGTGACGACTCGGAAACACGAACACGTCAGCCGACGCATACAACCGGGCCAGCGCCGGACGGGGCAACACGCCGATCCAGTGCACTTGGGGGTAACGCTCGCGCAAGGCCGTCTGCAACGGCCCCACACCACACACCACCTTGCTGCCGGGTATGTCCAGCGCCAGGAAGTCTTCCAGGTTTTTCTCTACCGACAAGCGGCCCACGTACAAGCTCACAGGGTGTGCCAGACCCACCAGAGGCAGGGCATCGTTGTTTTGCCAAGTGCCGCAGTCGTGCGAAGTGACGCTGAGGCTCTGCAGACCGCACACATCGGCGGTGGGCCGTGCATTCATTGTGAACAGGCGCGTATCCACGCCATGGGTCCAGCGCCGCAGCTGGCCGAAACCTTTTTGGCGCAGCAAGTCCCGCATGCCCTGCGTGGGGACCAACACCCCATGGCTGGGAGCGTGAAACCGGCGCAGCAGCGCATAAACCCAGCGCTGAGGAATACCGAAAACAGCCCGCAAGATCTCGGGAAAGCGGGCATGAAAAGCGGTTGTGAAAGGCAGCCCCCGGCGCAGGCAATGGCGCCTCGCCGCCCAGCCCAGCGGCCCTTCGGTTGCGATGTGGATCGCATCGGGCCTCGCGTTATCGATCAATTGAGAGAGGCCACGTCCCGGGAACAGTGCCAGATCGATGCCCGGATACCCTGGGCATGGGTAGGTTCTGAACTGACCAGGATGAATCACCAGCACCTCGTCGCCACGCGCCTGCAGCTCGCGAACCAGTTCCACCAGAGTGGTGACCACTCCGCTGAACTGGGGCGACCAGGCGTCGGTGACGAGCACGATCTTCATGCAGGCACACCCTGTGCGACCGCCACCGCTTTGTCGGCTGCCGCTGTGACGACCGGGGGTTGCCAGTGCACCAGCTCCAGGCGGCCATCGGCGTGTTCCACCAGGGCCGAAAGGCTCTCCACCCAGTCGCCATCGTTGCAGTACAGCGTACCGTCAATCTGGCGCATTTCAGGGCGGTGGATGTGTCCACATACCACCCCCTGGTAGCCCCGGTTTCGGGCTTCGGCGGCCACGGCGCGTTCAAAATCAGTCACATAGTTCAGCGCGCTCTTGACCTTGTGTTTCAGGTATTGCGAGAGCGACCAGTAGGGCAGGCCCATGCGGGCGCGAAAGCTGTTGAGGTGGCGGTTCAGGCGCAGCGTGAATTCGTAGGCGTTGTCGCCCACATAGGCCAACCACTTGGCGCACTGGATCACGCCATCAAAATGGTCGCCGTGCACCACCCACAGGCGCCGCCCGTCGGCGGTGGTGTGTACCGCTTCGTTGAGCACCTCAATGCCACCAAAATGGTGGCCGTGGAACTGGCGGGCAAACTCGTCGTGGTTGCCCGGCACGAACACCACCCGGCAGCCCTTGCGGGCGCGTCGCAGCAGCTTTTGCACCACGTCGTTGTGCGCCTGCGGCCAGAACCATTTGCGGCGCAGTTGCCAGCCGTCAATGATGTCGCCCACCAGGTACAGGGTGTCGCTGGGGTGGTGCTTCAAGAAATCCTGCAGCGCCACCGCCTGGCAGCCTGCCGTGCCCAGGTGAAGGTCGGAAATGAAAACGGCCCGAAAGCGGGCCGTTTCTCCACCACTGCTGTGGTCGTCGTCGGCCTCGGCCCCGGGCGGCAATGCCCCCGCCAGACCCCAGCCACCCAGTGCTTCAAAAGCGGTTCTCATTTGATTTCGTCCTCCAACGTTTGGTAGCCGGTGCGAAAGCTTGTTTTCGAAGGCACCGCCGGGCCGGCTTTGCCGGACGGCGAGTGCCGCCCCCTGGGGGGTCGCGCGCAGCGCGGCTGGTGGGGTCAATGGTTCAAAAAGTGTTTGCGGTAACGCGCTGGCAAATCCTGCAGCCGCATCATCAACGGCAGGTCGGCTGCGTTGAAATCCGGGTCCCAGGCTGGCGGGCCCAGCACCTTCGAGCCCAGGCGCAAATAGGCCTTGATCAGCGCAGGCGGCTCCACCTGCAGGGTGTCGTCGAGCTGCTCCACCGGCAGCGGCAGACGCGGGCGCACATGCCACTCGATGGAAGCCAGGTGCTTCTCTTTGACCTGGCGCCAGATACTGGCCGCGGCGTGACCGCCTCCCACCATGCCGTGCGGGCCTTCCATGTTCATGGGGATGCTGGCGCAGCCGATCATGGTGTCCAGCTGGTTGCGCACCATGAACTCGCCCAGGGCGCCCCACAAGGCCATGATCACGCCGCCGTGGCGGTGGTCAGGGTGCACGCAGCTGCGACCCAGCTCGACCATGCGCTCGCGCAGGGTGCGCAGTCGGGTCAGGTCGAATTCGGTGTCGCTGTAGGTGCTGCCCACGCGCTTGGCCTGGACAGGTGTGAGCACGCGGTAGGTACCGATCACCTCGCGGCTGGCCGCGTCGCGCACCAGCAGATGCTCACAATAATCATCGAACAGGTCTACGTCGTGGCCCGGCACGGTCTTGGGCAGGCGGGCGCCCATTTCGCCCGCAAACACCATGAATCTCAGACGTTGGGCTTCGCGGACTT
The DNA here is from genome assembly GCA_036746335.1 of Hydrogenophaga sp. Lineage (GTDB taxonomy): Bacteria > Pseudomonadota > Gammaproteobacteria > Burkholderiales > Burkholderiaceae_C > Hydrogenophaga. The sequence goes on from DAIOEI010000014.1 coordinate 12,598, forward strand.
CATCCTGATGGCGGGCCCATGTGACCTCGATGCCACCCGGCGCAGCGGGGGCCAGAACCGGCTGAGTCTGGAAATCGGCGCGGGGATGAAGCGACCCCCGAGGCAAGGCCACGGGGGAGATGCTCAAAGTGGGGGTGGGCAGCTCTTTCATTTCGGACTCCAGGGTGGGCATCCACCGGGGATGCCGAGGTTTTTAGATGTTTGACCATCCAAATTCTGGGTAAACCGCGTGACCCTCAAAAGGCATTTGCGTGAATATTTCATGACGAAAACACCAAGCCCTTGCTGGCTTGAAGACATCAGAAAAAAACCACCCGAAAACGCATTGTTTCAATTAATATTGAAACATGAATACCCTCACGCCCCAGGAACAGCAGACCGTGCGCGCCCTCTCGGCGCTGGCCCAGCCGCAACGACTGCGCGCCTTTCGCGCGCTGGTGGTGGCCGGACCCGATGGCATGACGCCGGGCGCGCTTTCGGCCTTGCTGGAGCTGGCGCCCAGCGCCCTGTCGTTCCACCTCAAAGAACTGGCGCAAGCCGATCTTGTCAGCGTGGAGCCGCAGGGCCGGCACCTGATCTACCGCGCGCAGTTCGACCGCATGAACGCGCTGCTCGCCTTCCTGACCGAGCACTGCTGCGCCGGGCTGCCCTGTGAAGCCACTCCGGCACCTCGCTGCACCGACTGCTGACCCCCTCTGCCTCCACCACCACCCCCAAAGGAGACCCACCATGAAGCGCTTTCACGTTCACTTGCATGTTCAGGACCTGCAGAAAAACATCGGCTTTTACTCCGCGCTGTTCCAGCAACCGCCAGCCCGGGCCGAAGCCGACTACGCCAAATGGTTGCTGGAAGACCCGCCGGTGAACTTCGCCATCTCCACCCGAGGCCAGGGCACCGGGCTGGACCACTTGGGCATCCAGGTGGGCTCGGCCGACGAACTGACCGCGTTGAAGGCCCAGGCGCAACAAGCCGACATGGCGCTGCTCGACGAAGGCGAAACCACCTGCTGCTACGCGCGCAGCGACAAGTACTGGATCACCGACCCCCAGGGTGTGGCCTGGGAACAATTCCACACGCTGGACAACATCCCGGTCTTTCGCGAGGCCGCGCAGGAGACAGACAGCGCCTGTTGCGCACCCGCACCCGCAAGCGAACCCGCCGCGCAGGCCTGCTGTGCACCCGCCCCGGGTGCAGCCCAGCGCTGCTGCGGCTGAACGCAGCCCGCGCGGCGCGTAGCGGCGCCGTCGTTGTCATCGACTTGTCACATGGCGAGTCAACAATTCAAACCTTGTTGAAACATCAACCCCGAGTACATACATGAAAGTCGGCATCAACGGCATGGGCCGCATGGGGCGCCTGGCCCTTCGCGCGGCCTTCGGCGCCATCGAACGCGAAGCCATCGACCCCCGCGCGGGTAACCGCCTGGAAGCGGTCCACCTGAACGAAATCAAGGGCGGCGCCGCCGCCACCGCCCACCTGCTGGCCTTTGACACGGTGCAGGGCAAATGGCGCGCCGACATCGCGGCAGAGGGCGAAGACACCATCCGCATCAATAACCAGAAACTGTCCTTCAGCAGCCACCCCACCGCCGCGGAGATCCCCTGGGGTGAGCTGGGCGTGGACCTGGTGCTCGAATGCACCGGCAAATTCCTCACGCCCGAAACCCTGCAAGGCCACCTGGACCGCGGTGCCAAGCGCGTGATCGTGGCGGCGCCGGTGAAGGTGGGCGAGGTGCTCAACATCGTGGTGGGCGTGAACGAACACCTGTACAACCCGGCGCGCGACCGCATCGTCACCGCCGCCAGCTGCACCACCAACTGCCTGGCCCCGGTCGTGAAGGTGGTGCACGAAGCCATCGGCATCAAACACGGCCAGATCACCACGCTGCACAACCCGACCAACACCAACCTGGTGGTGGACGCGCCGCACAAGGACCTGCGCCGCGCCCGCAGCGCCATGGTCAACCTCGCGCCCACGACCACCGGCAGCGCCACCGCCATCGCGCTGATCTACCCCGAACTCAAGGGCAAGCTCAACGGCCACGCGGTGCGCGTGCCGGCGCTCAACGCCTCGCTGACCGACTGCGTGTTTGAACTGAACCGCGCGACCACCGCCGAAGAGGTGAACGCGCTGTTTGAAGCCGCCGCCAACGGCCCGCTGGCCGGCATCCTGGGTTACGAAGCGCGCCCGCTGGTGAGTGCCGACTACGCCCGCGACACGCGCAGCTCCATCGTCGATGCGCTCTCGACCATGGTGACCGACGGCACGCTGCTCAAGGTCTACGCCTGGTACGACAACGAGATGGGCTACGCCACGCGCATGGTGGACCTGGCTTGTTACCTCGAAGCCCAAGGCATCTGATGACCACCCCCGCGCCGCGCCCAAGGGCGCGTCACCCCCTCAAGGGGGCGATGCGAGTGGCCCGGCAAAGCCGGTTCCACCGCATCCCCGGAACAGACACGGCGTGCCGGAGAAACCCATGAACACCGCCACCCGCAACTACGCCATCGTCACCGCGGCCTACTGGGGTTTCACGCTCACCGACGGCGCGCTGCGCATGCTGGTGCTGCTGCACTTCTACCAACTGGGTTATTCGCCGTTCACCCTGGCCTTTTTGTTCCTGCTGTACGAGGCGGCCGGCGTACTGGCCAACCTCATTGGCGGCTGGCTGGCCACGCGCTACGGCATCCAGCGCATGCTGACCGTGGGGCTGATCACGCAGATCACCGGCTTCACGCTGCTATCGATGCTGGACCCGGCGTGGACCGCCGCCATGTCCGTGGCCTGGGTGGTGGTGGCGCAAGGCATCTGCGGCGTGGCCAAGGACCTGACCAAGACCGCCAGCAAGTCGGCCATCAAAATCACGCAGGCCCAGGCCAAGGCCGAAGACCAGAGCAACAGCCAGCTCTTCAAGTGGGTAGCCTGGTTCACCGGCAGCAAGAACGCCATGAAGGGCTTCGGCTTCTTCCTGGGCGGCGTGCTGCTGCAGGCGCTGGGTTTCCAGCAGTCGCTCTGGGCGATGGCCGGGTTGCTGTTGCTGGTGCTGATCGGTGTGGTGCTGTCGGTACCGCCGATGATGGGCAAGGCCAAGGCATCCAAGTCGGCCAAGGAGCTGTTTGCCAAGAACGAGGGCATCAACTACCTGGCGGCGGCGCGCGTGGCGCTGTTTGGCGCGCGCGATGTGTGGTTTGTGGTCGGGGTGCCGGTGTTCCTGTATTCCCAGGGCTGGACCTTCACCATGGTCGGCGGTTTCCTCGCAGCCTGGACCATTGGCTACGGCCTGGTGCAGGCGCTCGCGCCCAACCTGGTCAAGCGCAGCTCGGATGGCCTGACCAGCGAAGTGCCGGCCGCGCGCGGCTGGTCGCTGGCGCTGGCGCTGATCCCGGTCGGCATTGCGGCCGCTGTGCTGATGGAGGCGCCCAACCTGCAATGGTGGGTGGTCGGCGGGCTGGGTCTGTTCGGCGTGGCCTTTGCGGTCAACTCATCGGTTCATTCCTACCTGATCCTGGCCTACGCCGGCAGCGAGAAAGCCGCCGAAGACGTGGGCTTCTATTACGCCGCCAACGCGCTGGGCCGCTTCTTCGGCACGCTGATGTCCGGCCTGCTGTACCAGTGGGGCGGCCTGCTGTACGCACTGGTCGGCTCGGCCCTGATGCTGTTCATCTGCTGGCTGCTCACGCTGGCCCTGCCCACGCGTCTGGCTCTGCCCGGACACGCGCCCTCCACGCCCTGAAATATTCCTCCACCCCCTGCAAAGGACGCCTTCATGAACGCCACCAAGGTCTACAACGTGCTCTTTCTGTGCACCGGCAACTCGGCCCGCAGCATCATG
>DAIOEI010000015.1:0-16288 GCA_036746335.1 Hydrogenophaga sp.
TCTTGGCGGACTGGGCAATCATCGGCGTAGGGCTGGATTGGAAAATGCGTTCAAAACGCTGGAGGTTCAGGTCACGCTCCTTTTCGGTGCGGCGACGGTTGTCGAGCTCAGTGGTGAGTTCCGACAGCGTTTGTTCGGTTCGGCTTCGGCTGTAGTACACCATCAACGCCACTACCAGGATGGTCACGGCATAAGTCAGAAAAGCTGGTGCGCCAGATCGAGCATTGCGCGGAACCAGCCAGCCTTGCGATTCGGCCAGCAGCAAGGCAAAGATGAGTGTGATCGAGACGAGGACGGTCGCCATCAAGGACTTGCGACCGGTGAAAATGCCCGCGCCTGCCACTGCGCCCAGGAACAGCATCACCCCTGCAGCGCGAACCGAACCGAAGCTCAGGGCGGATGCGGTAGCTGCTGCCATCACGCCAACGATCACCAGGTGAGCGGTGTAGCGAATTTGACCAAGCTTGATCAATCCCCAGCCTGTACCGGCAAACAGAGAGATCAAGGCCGCAGGCAGGGCATCAGAAGAGAACGGTGTGAAAAAGAAAAAGTAGACAGTCAGCGTCAGACCGGAGATCGCGATCAACAGGCCTATCTGCTCCAGGGTGCGAAGCAGAAAAGGGTCGCGGGCGCCCCTGCTGGTGGTTGTGCTGTCGGTTTTCAAGTCAGTGGAAAGGTTGGTCATGCTGCAAGCCGTTGCAGAAATTCAACCGCTGCTGGTTATTTCGGCAACTTTTTAGCCAGCTTGACTCTTCGCGCAGGGCAATCCGGCCGTATTGCACCATTCGCTCCAACTGCCGGGGTAGAGTTTGCTGCGGCCCAGGCCCGCCACTTCCATGCCGAGCAGGTTGGGCACGGCGCTCACGCCGCTGCCGCAATGGTGGACCACCGTGGCGGGGTCTCGCCCGGCCAGCAGTTGCTCGAACTCGGCGCGCAGCTGCAAGGCGGGTTTGAAGCGGCCGTCGGGTGCAAAATTGGCGTTGAACGGGCGGTTCAAGGCGCCCGGTATATGCCCGGCCACCGGATCCAGAGGTTCCGTTTCCCCGCGAAAACGCGCTGCTGCGCGCGCGTCGAGCACCGTCAAATCCGGTGCTCCCAGCCGCTGCAAGAGCTGGGCGCTTTCTACCCGTTCAGCCAAAGGGTCGCGCAGAACAAAGCCGGTGCCGGTGGCACTGGCGTTACAAGCCGATACGGGCCCTGACTGAACCGCGCCACCGCCTGCCACCCAGGCGGGCCAGCCGCCATCGAGCACGGCCACAGCTTGGTGCCCACACCACTTGAGCATCCACCACAAGCGGCCGCAGTAGTGGGCTCCCTGTCGGTCGTACACGACCGCCTGCATGTGGTTGCCAAAACCGACCGCGTTCAGCCATCGGGCAAAGGTTTCGCGAGAAGGCAGGGGATGGCGCCCGCCCGACTGAGCGGAGGTCCGGTCGGAGTGCTGGCTCAGATGCAGATCAAGATCGGCCCGCACAGCTCCAGGAATGCGGGCCTGTTCGTGCTGCTGCTGCCCGGCAGCGGTGTTGCCGAGGTCGAAACTGCAGTCGAACACCATGCAGGCTTGGTCGCCGACCATGAGAGCCTGTAGGGCAGGGGCAGAGATCAGGGTGGTGTACATGCCGCAGATTGTGCAGGAACACCTGGGGGTGTACACACAAACCCTGGCCTCGTTACAAATGCGCAACCCGGGCAGCCGGGTGCGGTCAGCCTGGCGGTCAGTGCGCCTCTGCGGGGGCTTGAGGAATGGCGCGTGTACGCAACACGGTAGCGGTGATGCCACTGATGATGATCAACGCCATGCCCAGCCATCCCACCAGGGGCAGTTGGTCGCCAAAAATGGTCAACCCGTAGATGGCGGCAAAAACAACGCCGGAATACTGAAGGTTGGCAACAACAAGGGTGGCGCCCCTGGCATAGGCTCTGGTCATGCACAACTGCCCAAAGACGGCGAGCAGTCCAATGGGCAGCAGCCACAGGGCGGCTGGCCAGTGCCAGGGAGAGGCCCCCACAAACACCATCCCCAGCAGTCCAGCGATCACCGCGCCCAGCGAGAAATAGAACACGGTGCGGCTCTCTGGTTCGCCTGCGCGGGACAAGGAGGCCACCTGCAGGTAGGCCAGAGCGGCGAACAGACCCGAGAGCAGGCCCACCAAAGCGCCGGTCACCTGGTCTGGAGCGAGCGTGGGGCGCAGCATCATGGCCACACCGGCGAAGCCTGCCAGCACCGCAAGAAACAGGGGCCCTTGTTGGCGCAAGGGGGAGCCCTGTTTTTGCGCAAGCACGGCTCCACCCAGCAAAAAAGTGGCAATCCAGATGCTGCTCATGTAGTTGAGTGTGATGGCCGTGGCCAGAGGCAACACGGCGATGGCGTAGAACCATGCGGTCAGCGAGATGGTGCCCACGATGCTGCGCCAGAAATGCATCATGGGCACGGCGGTGCTCAGCGAAACGCCACGCACCCGCGTCATGCCCAGCAGGAAAACCACCCCCACCACGCCCCGATAGGCCACGATCTCAAAGCTGTTGAAATGCTCTGACGCGAACTTGATGCAAACGCCCATGCTGGCAAAAAACAGCGAAGCCAGCAGCATCCATTGCACTACCCACCTCCCCGCGGCGCTGGAGGCAGTATCCGCCGATACCACTCGTGGAAGTGCTGCATGCCGTCTTCCATCGGGCTCTGGTAAGGGCCTACCTGGTTGTCACCGCGTGTGTACAAGGCTTTGCGCCCGGCATCCATGCGCTCGGCGATTTCATCGTCTTCGATGCAGGTTTCCATGTAGGCCGCTCGCTGGGCTTCCATGAACTCCGGCTCAAAAGCGGCAATTTCCTCTGGGTAGAAAAACTCGACTCTGTTGAGTGTTTTGTCAACGCTGATGGGGTGTAGCGTCGAGACGGTGAGCACGTGGGGATACCACTCGACCATGATGTGTGGGTAATAGGTCAGCCACACGGCACCTTGCTCGGGCAACTGGCCTTCTCGGTACTTCATCAGCACCTCGTGCCACCGCTGGTAAGTCGGGCTGCCGGACTTGAGCAGGTTCTGGATGCCCACCGTCTGCACGGAATACTCCGGCTTGAATTCCCACTGCAGGTCTGCACAGGTCACGAAATTGCCCAGACCAGGGTGGAAGGGCTCTACATGGTAATCCTCCAGGTAGACCTCAATGAAGGTCTTCCAGTTGTAATTGCATTCATGCAACTCCACGTGGCTGAGCACCATGCCTTCGAAGCTGAGTGTGGATGCGGGCCCCATGTTGGCCAGATCGGAGGCAATGTCCCGTCCATTGTCTTCAAACAGCAACCCGTTCCATTCGTGCAGCGGGTAGCGCTGCAAGTCCAGGCAGGGGTCTTGTGCAAAGTGTGGTGCGCCCAGCAGTTTGCCCAGTTGCGCACCACCGGTGCGGCTGCCGCTGTAGGTCCAGCGGTGCAAAGGGCAGACGATATGCCCGCCACTGTGTCCCTGGGCGGTTTCGCCCAGGTTGCCGCGCCCTTTGAGCATCACCGCCTGGCGGTGGCGGCAAACATTGGAAACCAGTTCAACACCGTTGGACGTTCTCACCAGCGCCCTGCCTTCGCCCTCGTGGGGGAGGGCGTAGTAGTCGCCGATCTCGGGCACCGCGTTGGCATGGCCCACGTACCGCGGCCCGCACTGAAAGATGGTTTCAAGTTCCCTGCGGAACAGTGCCTCGTCGAAGTAGCTGGAAACCGGAAGTTGGCTTTCGGCCTGCTGCAGTTGAAGACTCAAATCAGACATGATGGTCCTGACCTAAAGACTCCCCCTATGAAGGGGCAGGGTGAAGCGCTTGAACGAGTGAACGAACTGGAGCGCGGGAAGGGTGAAAGTGCTGCGTCCCTCCGGGCGTGCGAGGCCCGTCAGTTGAACAAGAAAAAAGGAGGGCGGATTCTACCCCGGATGCCTGGAGCCGCGTGGTCGGCACTTGACCCTTGCACCGTTGCCGTTTTCCTGGACGTGTGTTGACCGCTGCGAAGCTAAAATAAAAGTGAATAACCTGCCCACGAAGCGATGTGTGCCTTGTGCCTCCCGGTTAGCGGAGAGCGCTGGCAGATGCGCAATGCCCAACATCTCTCAAGTTGCATGACCCCGCCCGCCACTTCCAAATCAGCCCGTACCAGCGGCGCCCGAGAACCTGTCGATAAGCCAGTGGCGGCCGACTATGAATCCGCACTGACCGAGCTGGAGCAGTTGGTGAACCAGCTCGATGCCGGGCAACTGCCGCTCGAACAATTGCTCAGCCGGTACCAGCGGGGAGCCGAGCTGCTGGCCTATTGCCGCCAAAGGCTGGAGGCGGTCGAACAACAGATTCAGGTACTGGACGACGGCCAGTTGCGTCCCTGGAGTGCCAATTGAGCGCGCTGCAGGCCGCTGTGTGCCAGCCGCCGATGGCGTCGCAGCTGGGCGGCATTCGGTTTGCCCAAGACGCTGCAGCCCATCAGCAGTTTGCCGTCTGGCGCGCCGCCCGGCAGTCCAGTGTGGAGCAGGCGCTGGATGCGTGGGTCAGCGCAGATGCTCCCGCCGACCTGGGTGCTGCCATGCGGTACTCGGTGCTCGATGGTGGCAAGCGCTTGCGTCCGCTGCTGGTGCTGGCCGCCAGCGAAGCCGTAGGCGGCCACGCGCAAGCGGCCATGCGAGCAGCTTGTGCGGTGGAATTGATCCATGCCTATTCGCTGGTGCACGATGACATGCCTTGTATGGACAACGATGTGTTGCGAAGAGGCAAACCCACGGTGCACGTGCAGTTTGGCCAGGCGCAGGCCCTGCTCGCTGGCGATGCTTTGCAGGCTCTGGCCTTTGAACTGCTCGTGCCAACCGATGGCTCGGTGCAGGCCGAGTTGGCCGCCCATCTGTGCCGCCAACTGGCGCGCGCCGCCGGTGCTCATGGCATGGCCGGCGGCCAGGCCATTGACCTGGCCAGCGTGGGGCAGACGCTGGACCGCCCCGCTCTGGAAGCCATGCACCGCTGCAAAACCGGTGCTTTGCTGCAGGCCAGCGTCATGATGGGTGCGGCAACCGGCACAGCCGACGAGTCGTCTCTGACGGCTCTGGCGCAGTATGGTGAGCATCTGGGGCTGGCTTTCCAGGTCGTGGATGACATCCTGGACGTCACCACCGATTCGGCCACCCTGGGAAAAACCGCTGGCAAAGATGCTGCCAGCGACAAACCCACTTTTGTTTCTCTCATGGGCTTGGAGGCGGCTCAGGCCAGCGCTGACCATCTTCTCGATGCATCGCACAAGGCGCTGGACAACAGCGGCCTGGCGAACACCCAAATCCTGCACGCGCTGGCCGAGTGGGTGGGGCGGCGGGTGAGCTGATCGCAGCTTCCGCTGTTCATATCCATGCCGCTCCCTGCTTCCAGCGCTCAAGCGTCCTGACATGAAAAACCTGTTGTCATCCATAGAGTCTCCTGCCGATCTGCGCCGCCTGGGTCGCGCCCAACTACAGCCCCTGGCTGACGAGTTGCGCGAGTTCTTGCTGCAGAGCGTCTCGCGCACCGGCGGCCACCTGAGTTCCAACCTCGGAACGGTCGAGCTGACGGTCGCGCTGCACTATGTTTTCAACACACCCGACGACCGGCTGGTCTGGGATGTGGGCCACCAGACCTATCCGCACAAAATCCTCACCGGTCGGCGCGACCGCATGCACACCCTTCGCCAGCAAGGCGGCATCAGCGGCTTTCCGCGCCGCGACGAAAGCGAATTCGACACCTTCGGAACGGCCCACTCGTCCACCAGCATTTCGGCCGCACTCGGCATGGCGCTGGCCGCCAAACTCAAGGGCGAAAGCCGCCATTCGGTGGCCATCATTGGGGACGGTGCAATGACTGCCGGCATGGCCTTCGAAGCCTTGAACAACGCAGGTGTCGAGCACGGTCGCCTGCTGGTGGTCCTGAACGACAACGACATGTCGATTTCGCCGCCGGTGGGTGCGCTCAACCGCTACCTGGCCCAGTTGCTCAGTGGGCAGTTCTACGCCACCGCCAAAAACATGGGCAAGCAGGTACTGCGCGGCGCGCCGCCGCTGTTCGAGCTGGCCAAGCGCCTGGAAGAGCATGCCAAAGGCATGGTGATGCCGGCCACCCTGTTCGAAAAGTTTGGCTTCAACTACATCGGCCCCATTGACGGGCACGACCTTGACGCCCTGGTGCCGACGCTGGAGAACATCCGTCATCTGCTCGACAAAGACAGTGGCCCCCAGTTCCTTCATGTGGTCACCCGCAAAGGGCAGGGCTACAAGCTCGCCGAAGCCGATCCGGTGGCCTACCATGGTCCTGGCAAGTTCGACCCGTCCGTGGGCCTGAAGGCGCCCGCTACACCTGCCAAGACCACCTTCACCCAGGTGTTTGGCCAGTGGCTCTGTGACATGGCCGAGGCCGACCCCAAGCTGGTAGGTATCACGCCCGCCATGCGCGAAGGCTCGGGCATGGTGGAGTTTCACCGGCGCTTTCCTGGTCGCTATTTCGACGTCGGCATTGCCGAGCAGCACGCTGTCACCTTCGCTGCGGGCCTCGCCTGCGAAGGGCTCAAGCCAGTGGTGGCGATTTATTCCACCTTTTTGCAACGCGCCTACGACCAGTTGATCCACGACGTGGCCCTGCAGAACCTGCCCATGGTGTTTGCGCTGGACCGTGCCGGGCTGGTTGGAGCCGACGGCGCTACCCATGCCGGCGCTTACGACATCGCCTATTTGCGCTGCATTCCCAACATGGCGATTGCATGCCCGGCCGACGAGGCCGAATGCCGTCAGTTGCTGAGCACGGCCCATGCACAAAACCATCCGGTGGCGGTGCGCTATCCGCGCGGTGCTGGCGTGGGCGTTGCTGTGCCCAGCGGACTGGAGGGCTTGCCCTATGGTCAAGCCGAGATCCGGCGGCAGGGGCAGGGTGTTGCCATCCTGGCCTTTGGCACCCTGTTGTATCCGGCCCTGGCAGCAGCCGAGCGCCTGAATGCCACCGTGGCGAACATGCGTTGGGCCAAGCCGCTGGACCTGGCCTTGCTGCGCGAGGTGGCCAGCGCCCATCAGGCGCTCGTTGTGGTGGAGGAGGGCTCTGTCCAGGGTGGTGCTGGCAGCGCGGTCATGGAAGCCCTTCAGTGTATGGGCATCAACCTTCCGGTGCTGTCGCTGGGACTGCCCGATGTGTTCACCGAACACGGGGATCACGGCCAATTGTTGTCGGCGCTGGGGCTGGATGCCGCCGGCATCGAGCGTTCGGTGCGGGCGCGCTTTGTGTCGGAACTGGCCGCTGTGCCGGCGCTCAAAGCTGTGGTCTGAGCGGCGTTTTTCGGATGCTTTTTCACGCCCTTGTTGAATGTTTTTTCCAGCCCACGGGCAGTGGCTGTGAAATAACCCCTTTGAGGCGCTGAAATGGGCTTCTTTCGAGGGAAAACCCGTGCGGATGGGCCGTATGCGATCCTTACAATGCGAGGTCCCAAGTGCACCGCCCAGCTTCGTGTGACCCACGTGGCGGGCTGATCGAAACCACCTCATTGGAGTTGTCAATATGGATCGTCGTTCCCTCATTAAAAACGCTGGTATTGCCGGTGTGCTGGCCGCTGGTGCTGCACCTGCTGTGCATGCCCAGGCCACCATCCGCTGGCGCCTGGCGTCCAGTTTCCCGAAAGCCCTGGACACCATCTACGGCGCTGCCGAGGTTTTCGCCAAGGGCGTAAGCGACATGTCCGGCGGCAAGTTTTCCGTCTCTGTGCACCCTGGCGGTGAACTCATGCCCGCCTTTGGTGTGGTGGACGGCGTGCAACAAGGCACCGTGGAAATGGCCCACACCGCGCCTTACTACTTCCACGGCAAGGACGAGACCTTCGCCATCGGCACGGCCATTCCCTTCGGCCTGAACAGCCGCCAGCTCACCGCCTGGTACTACGACGGCAACGGCGGCAAGCTGATGCGCGAGTTCTACGACCAGTACAACATGGTCAACTTCCCAGGCGGCAACACCGGCGCCCAGATGGGTGGCTGGTACCGCAAGGAAATCAAAGGCCTAGCTGACATCAAAGGCATGAAAATGCGCATCGGTGGTTTTGCTGGCCGTGTGTTGGAGCGCATGGGCGGCGTGCCACAGAACATTCCCGGCGGTGAAATCTACACCGCGCTGGAAAGAGGCACCATCGACGCCGTCGAATGGGTCGGCCCATACGACGATGAGAAACTCGGCTTCCAAAAAGTGGCCAAGAACTACTACTACCCGGGCTGGTGGGAAGGCGGCGCGCAGCTGGACTTCTACATCAACAAGGCTGCATTCAACGGGCTGTCGGCCGAGAACAAAGCCATTGTGGCGCACGCAGCTTCTCATGCACACACCACCATGCAGGCCATGTACGACGCACGCAACCCGGCTGCCCTCAAGCGCCTGGTGGCCGGCGGCGCCAAAGTGTTGCCGTTCCCCAAATCTGTGATGGACGAGGCCTTCAAGCAGTCCATGGGTCTTTACGAAGAGCTCAATAGCAAGAACGCCAACTGGAAAAAGGTTTACACCGATTACTCGGCGTTCCGCAAGGACCAGAATCTCTGGTTCCGCTTCACAGAGGCTCGTTTCGACAGCTTCATGCAATCGGCCAAGCTGTAATCGCAGCATGTACCCGGCAAAAAACCCCGCAGCGGCGGGGTTTTTTGTCAAATTGATGGGGCTGGTGGCCGTGCAACCAAGCAAGCTTTGCCGACCGATCAAAATTTTAGATTTTTAACCCATGTTCATGGGGTTTTTCATGCCATTCCTGCTTCAGTTTTCACGCCTGGTTGACCGGCTCAACTTGTTGGTCGGCAAACTCGCCATGTGGATGATTCTTGCGGCCACGCTCATCAGCGCTGGCAATGCCATCATCCGCAAAACCGTGGGCACCAGTTCGAATGCCTGGCTTGAAATCCAGTGGTACCTCTTTGCAGCAGTGTTCATGCTCGGTGGTGGCTACGCTTTTCTGCGCAACGCACACGTGCGCATTGACTTCATTTGCAGCAAATTCAGCGCCCGCACCCGCAACTGGATCGATGTGGGTGGCATTCTGATCTTCCTGTTGCCCTTGTGCTACATGATGATCGTTCTGGGCTGGCCACTGTTCGAGCGGGCCTGGATCTCGGGTGAGGTGTCTTCCAATGCGGGCGGTTTGATCCGCTGGCCAGTGTATGCATTGATTCCCCTGGGCTTTGTTCTGCTGGCACTTCAAGGCCTTTCAGAACTGGTCAAGCGCCTTGCGTTTCTCACGGGGCGCGGCCCCGACCCACTGGACCATACAGGCCCCAGCGAGACCGAAATGCTGGCCAAAGAAATTGCCGAAGCCGAGAAACGCAAAGCGGCTGAACTGGCTGCGCATAAACACTGAGCTTGCACAACATGACAGACTTTTTGACCAACAACTTTGTGCCGCTGATGTTCAGCGGACTGGTGGTGTTTTTGCTGATCGGCTTCCCGGTGGCTTTCTCTCTGGCTGCCACTGGCCTGTTTTTTGGCTTCATTGGCATGGAGTTGGGCCTTTTTCCGTCCAACCTTTTCCATGCGCTGCCTCTGCGGGTGTTCGGCATCATGCAGAACGACACACTGCTGGCGATTCCTTTCTTCACGCTCATGGGCATCATCCTGGAGCGCAGCCGCATGGCGGAGGACCTGCTTGAAACGGTGGGGCAGGTGTTCGGCCCGATGCGCGGAGGCTTGGGTATTGCGGTGATTCTGGTGGGGGCGCTGCTGGCGGCCACCACCGGCGTGGTGGCCGCTTCGGTCATCTCCATGGGCCTGATCGCCATGCCCATCATGCTGCGCTACGGCTACAACCGCACCATCGCCACCGGCACCATCACCGCTTCGGGTACCCTGGCGCAGGCCCTGCCGCCTTCTCTGGTGCTGATTGTTCTGGCCGACCAGTTGGGTCGTTCCGTGGGTGACATGTACGCGGGTGCCCTGGTTCCGGGCCTGATGCTGGTGGGCCTGTACCTGGCGTTCATCATGGTGGTGGCGGTGGTCAAACCCAGTTGGGTGCCTGCCTTGCCGCCAGAGGCCCGCGTCTACAACGAACCCAATGGTGACAGCGGGCACCGTTCCCTGGTGGTGCTGCTGGCCCTGGCAACTGGTGCGGCCGTGTTGTGGGCGCAGTTCCACCCCGGCGTTATCAATCCATTGATGGGTCGTGAAGGCCCGGAGGCACCGCGTGACGAGGTGATGATCCTGTCGATGACCATCGGCGCCTTTGTGGCCACCACCCTGGCGCTTGTAAACAAGCTGTTCAAGCTGGGGCTGCTGTCCAAACTCACCGAGCGCGTGACCTTTGTGCTGATTCCGCCGCTGGTGCTGATTTTCCTGGTGTTGGGCACGATTTTCCTGGGCTTGGCCACACCCACCGAGGGCGGTGCGATGGGCGCCCTGGGTGCGCTGATCATGGCAAGTCTGCGCCGCACACTGAGCATGAAACTGCTCAACCAAGCGTTGGAAAACACCACCAAGCTGGCCATCTTCGTGCTGTTCATTCTGATCGGTTCGACGGTATTTGCCTTCACTTTCAATGCGGCCGACGGTCACATCTGGGTTGAGCACCTGTTTGACAAGCTGCCGGGCGGCCAGATCGGCTTCCTGATCTTTGTGAACCTGCTGGTGTTCGTGCTGGGCTTTTTCATCGACTTCTTTGAAATCGCCTTCATCGTGATCCCGTTGCTGGCGCCGGTGGCAGAAAAGCTGGACATCAACCTGATCTGGTTCGGTGTGTTGATCGCCATGAACCTGCAGACGTCTTTCCTCACACCACCCTTTGGTTTTGCCCTGTTCTACCTGCGCAGTGTGGCTGCCCGCAACGACTACAACGATGTGGTCACCGGCAAACGCATTCCTGCGGTGACCACGGCTCAGATCTACAAGGGTTCGATTGCCTTCATCGTTTTGCAAGTGATCATGGTGGCATTGATCCTGTTCAACCCTTCACTGGTCATCGGTAACCTGGATGCGCCAGTGGAGGTGGACGCCGATGCTGTGCGTGAGCAACTCCTGAACATGCCCGGAATGGGCGGTGAAAACGATGGCTGGGGCAACCAGAACATGTGGGGCGAAGAGGCGGAAACACCCGGCACCACAGACGAATCACCGGCCACCGAGGGTGATGCACAAAGCGATGCCGACAAGGCGCTGGAAGAGGCTTTGCAAAGAGCCGCTGAGTGAGAGCCCGGGTCGCAGTGATGCAGATTGACGTCAAGATTCTCGATCCCCGTCTGGCCCAGCAGCTGCCCGGCTACGCCACCGTGGGCAGCGCCGGGCTGGACTTGAGGGCCTGTCTGGATACGCCGCTCACGCTCGAGCCCAATGCCTGGCAACTGGTGCCCACCGGCATGGCCATGCACCTGGCCGATCCGGGCTACGCCGCCCTGATCCTGCCGCGCTCCGGCTTGGGCCACAAGCACGGGATCGTTCTGGGCAATCTGGTGGGCTTGATCGACAGCGACTACCAAGGGCAGCTGATGGTCAGTGCCTGGAACCGCAGCGACGTTCCCTTCACCATCGAGCCCATGGAGCGCATTGCGCAGATGGTGATCGTGCCGGTGGTGCAGGCGCGCTTCCATCTGGTGGACGAATTTGCCGACACCAGTGAACGCGGGGCCGGTGGCTACGGCTCCACCGGAACCCGTTAGCCATCAGCGATGGTGTTCCCATGAAAAAGGGCTGCGTTTGCAGCCCTTTGTGGTTTGTGCTCGCAGGCTCAGTGCAGCGTGCGAGAGCCGCTGTCTTCATCGGACGCATCCTCGCTTACCTGCATGCTGAAGAAGCCGGTACCCAGCGACCCACGCCCGATTTCCTCCTCCAGGGCCTCGCGCACGGTGTGCACCTTGAGCGCAATGCGCAGGGCAATTCCGGCGAGCGGGTGGTTGCCGTCCATCACCACATGATCGGGATAGATGTCGCTCACAAAATACAAGCGGTCACGCGGCGCCGCCGGGTTGCAGCCCGGGGGCAGACCTTCAAAGCCCATGCCTTCTTCCAGTTCGTCGGGAAAACGCTCGCGCGGCTCTAAAAAGAGCAGGCGGTCGTCGTAGTCACCAAAAGCATTCTGCGGCTCCAGCTGCAAGTCCAGCTCGTCGCCCGCCACATGGCCTTGCAGTGCGTCTTCGATGCTCTCCAGCAGATCGCTGCCGCCGACCAGAAACTCCACCGGCTCGTCCAGTTTGTCCAACTCTTCACCCAAGGTGTCCTTGAGCACCCAGGTGAGCGCTACCACGCACTGTGGATTGATTTTCATCGTCTTTTTCATCCGACAATTGTCCCATGACACCCGCACACTTTTTTCCTTTGGCACCACACGATCCCGATACCCCTAGCAGCCTGCTCGGAGGCTTGTCGGCGGCGCAATTCATGCGCCGCTACTGGCAGAAAAAACCCTTGCTGATCCGCCAGGCCATCCCCGGATTCCAGCCCATCCTATCGCGCCAGGCGCTGTTTGAGCTGGCAGGGCGCGAGGCGGTGGAGTCCCGGCTGATCGTGCACCAGGCCAAAGGCTGGCAACTGCGGCATGGGCCCTTCAAGCGCCAGTCCCTGCCGCCTTTGAAGCAAAAGCGCTGGACGCTGCTGGTGCAGGGCGTGGACCTGCACCTGGATGCGGCGCACAACCTGTTGCAGCAGTTTCGATTTGTGCCGGATGCGCGCCTGGACGATTTGATGATGTCCTGGGCCAGCGACGGCGGCGGAGTCGGGCCCCACTTTGACAGCTACGACGTGTTCCTGCTGCAGGCCAGCGGCCAGCGCCTGTGGCGCATCGGTCGGCAAAAGGACCTGTCGCTGGTGCCAGGCGTTCCTTTGAAGATCCTCAGCCACTTTGAGCCAGAAGAGGAGCACCTGCTGAACCCGGGTGACATGCTGTACCTGCCGCCGCGCTGGGCCCACGACGGCGTTGCCGTGGGAGACGACTGCATGACCTATTCCGCCGGGTTCCGGGTGCCGCAACGTGGCGGTCTGGCAGGCGAGCTTGTGCAGCGCATGGCCGAGTCGTACGAAGACACCCAGCTCTACCGCGACCCCAAGCAAGTCGCCACCGCAACGCCGGCGGCTATGCCAGAGGCCTTGCAGGCATTTGCGGCCGATGCCTTGCAGCGCCTGCTGGCCGATCGCCACAGCCTTGCCTGTTCGCTGGGCGAGGTGATGACCGAGCCCAAACCACGGGTCTGGTTTGAAGAGCCCCAGCAACCGTGGTTGCCCGGCGCCGTGCGCCTGGACCGGCGTACCCGCATGATGTACGACGACCAACACCTGTTCATCAACGGCGAAAGCTTTCGGGCGGGAGGTGCAGATGCGCGGCTGATGCGCCATCTGGCCGATCACCGCCGCCTCATGGCCCATCAGGTGGGCGCAGCCAGTACCGATGCACAGGCCCTTTTGTTCGAGTGGTTTGAGTCGGGCTGGCTGCACTTGTGCGATGCTTGACCGGTTGAAATGCCGCCATGATTCCGAAGTCTGACCCATCTGCTAGCGAAGCCGGGGTGCTGCCGCAGGGCCGCATTGAAGGTCGCATCCGATTTGCGCAGGTATTGCGTCAAGCATTGGAAACGGCGGCCCGCGATGGCTGGCCCAGCCTATGGCTCGCAGACCCCGATTTCCTGGAGTGGCCTTTGGGAGAGCGTGCCGTGATCGCATCACTCGATGCGTGGGCAGGACGTGGGCGACAGGTATTTTTCCTCGCGAACGATTTCTCGGCCTTGCGCCGAGCCCACCCGCGCTTGGTGGATTGGCGTACCCGCTGGGGTCATATCGTAGAAGCGCGCGCCTGCCCGCCGGGCCGTGGCATCGAGATTCCCAGTGGGCTGTTGTCGGCCTCCTGGGTCATCGAGCGGATCGACATCCCGCGCGCTGTCAGCCTGGCCAGTGTGGAGCCAAGGCGCCGGATCGCACTCCAGGAGCGTTGGGACCATTGCTGGGCGCAGGCCCATCCGTCATTCGCCGCCACCACGCTCGGTTTGTGAACTTTTGAACTCAAAGTAGCGAAAAAGCGACGTATTCTTGTGTCCAAAAGAAAAAGATGGTTAGGGTAATTCCGGATGCTGTTTTTTGATTAGCATTGCAGCCGTCGCGGATTCGAAAAAAAAGCCCAAACGACAAAGACCGCCTGGCTCGAATCTCAGATTCGGGTTTTCTTTTGGGCGGCTGCTCTCCAACCGACCCTTTCACATCCATTGGTAAACGTCATGAAAAAATCGATTCTGTTCTCCGCATTGATGGCCGCTGTGGTCCTGACCGCATGTGGCAAAAAAGAAGAAGCGCCTGTTGCAGCACCTGCTGCCGAGACCGCTCCTGCTGCGCCTTCCGCTTTGACCGATGCCGCCGCAGCCGCTGGTGCAGCCGTGGGCGCTGCTGCTGGCGCCGTTGCTGGTGCTGCTGACGCCGCTGCGGGTGCCACGGTGGACGCCGCCGCTGGTGCTGCTGACGCTGCTGCTGGCGCCGTTACCGATGTCGCCGCCGGTGCTGCTGATGCAGCCGCTGGCGCTGCCGATGCGGCCAAGGCTGCTGCCGATGCAGCTGCTGAAGCTGCCAAGGCAGCCGTCAAGCCTGCCGCCCAGTGATTCCGAGGGCTCGCAAAGAGCCCGGCGCGAATGCAAAAAGCCGCCCTCGGGCGGCTTTTTTTGCGGCTGAAACCCGCTGCTGTGCGGCTTCACCCTCTGCGCCAAGCCCGCTGGGACCTCCAGGGGCAAGGCACCCAGTCGCTCAATTCAGGTCGGCAGCGATCAGTCCGAGGATGCGCTGAGCCGTTTCTGTGGCTTCCGGCTGTCCTTGTGCGTTCAGTACAGACACCGTGGTACCTTGGCCCTGTGCCGACAAGACACTCACCCGGTACTGCTCCGGGCTCGCAGCGGCTGGATTGGCGCTGAAAAGGCGACCGAGCAAACCCGGCTTCTGGGCGTCGGCAGCGGTGGTGGGTACATACCGCACGAAATACAGGCCCTGGCTGCGATCCCGGTCTTCCACGGTGAAGCTGTTGCGGTCCAGTGCCAGCCCGACTCGCCGCCAGGCGCGGTCAAAGTCATCGCCGAGCCGAACCACAGGAACACCATTGACGGTTTCCACCCGCAATGGCGCCACAGCGGGCGTGGTTGCTGCAACCGCTTCGGCCTGTGCCTGCGAAACACCGAGTTTGAGCATCAGGCGGCGCAGGAACTCCGTTTCCAGCTCGGCATCGGCAGGCCGTGGCTGCCACATGGTCTGATCGCGCAGGTTGCTGGTGTAAACCTCGATCATGCCGCGGTGGCTGATGAAAATGTCGGTACCACCGCTGGCATTGCGCTCCAGGCGGGTACGGAATTTGTCGCGCTCACCGGTCGAGTACAGGCCTTCGAACACACGGCCAATGGTGCTGCGGATGAAGTCCTGCGGCAGCTTGGCCCGGTTTTCTGCCCAGTCGGTTTCCAGGATGCCCAGCTTCTCCTGCACCAAAGGCAGTTCAAAGCCGTACTCCTTCCAGAAGTCGTTCACAGGCGTCCAGAGTTCTTCGACCGGCCGGTCCACCACCAACCAGCGCTGGCTGCCAGCGCGCTCGATGCGCACATCGCCCACCTTGGCGACCGCTGTGCTGCCTGCGGCACCATCAGCGGCAGACTGCGCAGCCTGCTGGCCGCTGGCCGTGACAGCGGCGCCAGGCACGGCAAACCGCGAGTCGCGGCTGAGCTGTGTCAGGTCGGGAGGCACCTCCAGTGCGTTGCCACGTTGGGCGCTCTTGTAGTCAATCTTGTCTTCCTGCAGCACGGTGCAGGCGCTGGCCAGGGCGGCCGCAGCCGCGAGCACACCCAGGCGGCCAAGCCGCCCGGCAGCAAGCGAGAAGGGCAGGGAGTCGTTGTGGCTTTGGTAAGGAACGGTCATGGGTGGACTCGGGTTCGAAATCGGAACAAACGGGGAAGTATCGCCCAGCAGCGTAAACGCATGGCGTCAATCGACCAGGCCACTGTCTTTCAGGGCTTCTTCCACCTGGGGAACCAGAGCCCGGGACATGGGGGTGAGCGGCAGGCGCATCGTTTCGCCACACAGGCCCAGGCGGGCCATGGCCCACTTCAGCGGGATCGGGTTGGCTTCGACAAACAGGTTCTTGTGCACCGGCATCAGCCGCAGCTGGATGTCCATGGCGCGCTTGACGTCGCCCGCAATCGCGGCCACGCAGAGTTCGTGCATCAGGCGCGGTGCGATGTTGGCCGTCACGCTCACGTTGCCCTGGCCACCGCAGAGCATCAGCGCCACAGCGGTCGGGTCGTCACCCGAGTAGATGGCAAAGCCCTTGGGCACTTCGCGGATCAGCCACTGCGCGCGCT